>VGIQ01000114.1 GCA_016867835.1 Calditrichota bacterium
TGCATCGAAGATATCCAATGCCGCTCCGGTCGGCCAGAACTGCATCCCCTTCACAGTTCCGAAGTTCTTCAGCGTGTAATGCTGCTCACCCTTCCGCTCGGCGACTTCGGCCTCCAGATGTCTTCCAGTCGAACGGTCGGTGATGGTGATCTTCCCGGACTGTGCCTGTGAATAGTCGATCTGCCAGTCGTGGGCTGTGGGACGTGATGATTCCGAAGACGCCTCATCCAGGTTGGATTCAGTCTCGACAATCCTAATCCAACCGGCCTTGACCGCCCGTTCAATTTCAGGGGTCGCTGCAGGAAGGCGGGCTTGGCCGTTCCTCTGAAGCGTTGTTTTCGTCTGCGGCAGCACCAGCCTTCCGGGACGAAGGTTTTCGATGATGATCATGGCTTGCTACTGTCCAAGAATCTTCACCTTGGCCGTCATATCAGGGCGCAGCACGCCGTGCGCCACTTCCATCCAGACCACCCAGCCGACCTTGAACTCACTGGGACGGTTGTCGGCCTCGACCGCGACCTGAGTCCTGACCGCGAACTTGCCGATCTCCTCGTCTGGAAGCAGCAAGACCTCCTCGGCTTTGCAAGCCGCCGTCAAGAGCACCGAAGCGCCTGAGTAGTATTTGACGATCCCTTTCTCCCGCAGTTCGCGCTCGGTCACCGGGTCCAAGTCCCACCCGCGAATGTCGTTGAACCGCCCGCCGCGCATCACGATGTATTTCAAGGACAAGTCTTTGTCCTCGAGGATCGAGATTGCCTGATGCAGCGCCTCTTCGGTTAAGGCGTTTCCGGCGACTTCGACGACGTTGGTTTCCGGCACGGCAGCCGAGATCACCGAGACCGTCCGCTCGTTCAGCTTCTTGCGGATCGCCGATCCCGCCCACTTTTCCATGTCGGTCAAGCGGTAGACGTCGCCGTTGCGAAGCACTGAGACATCCACAGCGGGATTAGCCGCCACGCGGTCGATGGGAAACTCGATCTCCTCTTCGTTCATGTTCGATTGGTGCACCTGTCCGCCCGCGCCGATCCAGTAGGCCTTGATCTCGCGAATCTTGTTGTAGCGTGCCGGCTCGCCCTTGGGGAGCTTGTGTTCGGCCAGGAGCAGCGTCGCGATCTCCTTCTGACGGATCTCGTCATAGATCGGCGGCGCGATCACCGCCGCGATGGTGCGCAGCCCTTCGGGACCCATCCCATAGGCCTCGCGCAGATCGGCGGCGATGGCCTCAAACCGCTCTTGGGAAATAGCTTTCGATTTCATCTGGTGGTGTTCCTTTACAGAAGGAGTTGGAATTTGACGGTGCTGCCGCCGATGGCGATAGCTCTGGCGATCACAGTCTCACCCTGGCTGGCGGTCTTCAGCAGACCGGTTGTCGGGTCGAAGCTGAGATCGGCACCGAAGGCGATCTGGCCGCTGACGTTGTCGGTCTCGTAGATTCCTCCGCGCAGGAAGACCTGCGCCTTGTAGCGGTCGGTCGCTGCCGGCGTCGCATACTTGGGTTTGTCGAGCCGGCCCAACAGGCCCACCGGCTTGTCGGCGGCGTTAGAGACGACTTGGAAGAGGTCGCTCTCGACCAGCTTCACGATCTGTCCCGGCGTCCCCGGACCCAGCAGCTCGCCGTCGCCGTAGGCGATGCCGGGGTGGGAGGCGTTAAAGAAGACTTCAGTCATTGTGAATCCTTAAGTTTGATAATGGCATAGGGAGAAAGGAAGAAAGGGAGAAAGTCCGATTTGACCATGGCTCCCACTTTCTACCTTTCTGCTTGCGGCTTACGCTGCGTCTCGAACTTCCCTTAGGCCTTTGGAAAGCCGTTCCACCAGCCCGCTCGGCTTGTCATCCACCAGCGAAGGATCAACGCCAGCGTCGGAGCGCAGAACCTTCTTAGGCTCTTTCTTGTCGGGATTGTCAGGATCTTTCGGTTCGTCCTTCTTGCCGGCAGGCTCCTTCTTAGCCGCCACGTCCGACATCGAGTCGACCATCGATTTGGCGGCAGTGAAGGAGGCGTCGTCGAGTGCCGCCAGACGTTCGATTTCCTTGACGCGGTCTTCATCGCCGGCAAACGACCGTCCCCGTTTTTCCCACAGGCTGACCAGTTCAGAAGCCCGGGTGCGGCGCGCGGCCTGCTGCTTCTCAGCCTCGTAAGCCTTGGCCTTGCCTTGCAGCTCTTCGACTTGCTTCTTCAAGGCCTCGTTTTCGTTGGTTAGGCGCTCGATCTCCTCGTCCTTCTTCGACTTGGCCGCCGCCTCCGCGCGCTGCTTTTCTGCGGCGGCCGATTCTTCAGCCTTGGTCTTGGATTTCAGCTGTTCTTTCAAGTCCAGAACTTCGGCTTTGAGGCGTTCGTTTTCGTTTGTCAGTTTCTTGATATCCTCTTCAGACATCGCTTCCTCCTTAAGGTTATTCACTTGACTTGCCACCTTGGTGATCACCGCCCGCTCGTCCGCGCCCTTGCGGTCAAGCAGCCCCATGCCGGTGAAGGTGATGTTGTGCAAGATTTCATATACCGGATCGCCCCGGTAATCCCGCCCTTTATAGTTCTTCAGATGGACGCAGTAGTCGGCCTTCGACTTGAACTGCTTGTGGCAGATCGAGCACTCGCCGGTTTCGTAGTCGCACTCCATCGAGACTTGGCGGACGATCCCCTTCGTCATCAGCTTATAGGCGAGTTGGGCGTTGGGGTTGACACTGGTGTAAAGCTCTCCATCGCACTCTATGTATCCATCGTCCGTCTCAAAGAACCTCGAGTCGACCACCCCGCCGACAATATCGGTCAGGTCCTGCGAGTGCTTCAGATCGACCTTCGTCCCGACCGCGCTGCGATAGTTTGACCGCAGCTCTTCGACCGTGAAAAAGTCTCCATTGCGGTTGGCCCCGCCATGCACCAGGACGCAGGTGAAGCGCTTGTCCTCGGTCGGAAGGTCGTCACCCGATGCAGCCAGCCCTTGCGACTTGATCTCTCCGGTAATGCGGGTGTGGCAGCCGCGCTCGGTCTGGTCTGCGTCCGACGCCAGTTCAGGCGGTTCCTTGTCGAAGGCTTGATACCATTCCACAAGCGTCCAGTATGCTTCCTTGCGGGCAGCAGCCGATAGTTTCGTTCCGCCTCTTGCCCCGTTCAGCGCCGCCATCGCCGCCACAAGTCCCTGCCATACCACCAGCAGTTTTCCGTCGACCATCTTCCGGTAGGGAAGGTAGTAGGCGGCCTTCGCCATGGGATAGCGGTTGTCTTCCTTTTCGCGCGCCGGATAGTCGAAGTTGGTGTAGGCGCAGGATCCAAATAATCCCTTCCAGCCGAGCAGTTCGATAATGGCGTCGGCTTCTTTCGCCCAGTCCCATTCCCAAGGGGTATCAAGCGGAGCAAGCAGACTCTTATCTGCAGCAGCCGCTTTCATCGCCTTTGGCTTGCTGGCGATCAACAAATATTCTTGAGCGTTCCGTCCCGGACCTTCCGGCGCATAGCGGGCGATGCCGTAAGAGACTGCCCGCCTGCGAAACTCCACGCTGCCAAATCTCTCAGCGATCATCTCCTTCAGCTCGGCCGCCGTCGGATAGGCCTTGTCGCGGTAAGACATCATGAGTCTTGCCCCCAGCCTCGCCGTTCCCTCGATGAATCCCCCGATCAGCTTCTGCATCCCGTCCGGGTTGTATTTGGTGCGGGAGGGGAAGTTGCGCCGGGGGTTGTCGTTGATCTCCTTGCCCTCCCAGTAGGTCATCAGTCCTTCGACGAAGTGGAGCTTGTCCTCATAGTCGTTGAATCCGAACTGCGTGATGTAGGGAGGATCGGCATAAACAAGGTCGATGCCGGATTTCGAAAGCACTGGGCTGTCAAATAGTGCGAGCGCTTCCTGATTGGTCGCCTTGCACTCCTGTCCGTTGTCGAAGATCAGGGAGTTGGCATCGCGGATGCAGTCGAGGAAGAGGTCTCGGAACTCAGCCAAAGACGGATTGCCGAGATGGGTGTCGGGATAGCGCCCGCGCTCATTGGTGATGGGGGCGGTCAGCGACTTCTTCGAGCGGGAGAACTCTCCATAGCAGGCACGGATCAGACAGACTCTCCCCAAGGCAAAGAGCGCTATGTCCTTCTTGTATCCGGAAAGGTTCTGGATATTGGCGTAAGTATTGTCCAGGAACTCCAGGATCGGCCGCGTGTAGTAATAGCCGAAGAAAGTCTTGACGATGAAGTCCTTGGCCTTGGAATTTTGCTGCAACAGTCCTTCAATCTCGGCATCCGACAGCGTGACCGACGAATTCTCAATCACAGCCCGGGCGATGTGATAGGGATAGGCCAGGAGGTCGTTCGAGACCACCCGCATCCCCTTCAACTTATAGTAATAGCCGACGTTCGCCCCGCCGCTGAAGAGATCCAAGACCGACTTGACGCCCTCCGGCGTATGCTCCCAAATCCAGGCCAGCATGTCGTGCTTCGATCCCATAAACGCAGTAACCCGCGCGTCTTCGTCCTTCTCGACCTTTCGGCGCAGATCCGCTATGGTCGCAAATGGTGCATAGCGAAGGACGGCATCGGCTGCTGTTTCAGGCGAACAAATGAAGAGATGCTCCCTGCCATGCGACGCCTCTCCGCCGCGGTTCTGGCCGGCCATGGTGTAGACATGGTCGCGGGAGTGCATCCGCGAAGACCGGTTATGCTCTCCAATCAGACGCTTCATCTCGGCTTCATCGGGATAGGCGTGGTCGCGATAGGAGATGATCCAGTATTTGATGCCTTCGGCCTTCTGGAAGACCTTATCGAAGAACTCGGCCGCATTGGCTTTGGTGACTGTCTGATGGTCGCTGATAAACTTCTTCACCCGGCTCGACTCGTCGATCTCCAGCCCCTTCCAGTAGGTCATCAAGCCTTCGATGAAGTGATAGGAGGTCTCATAGTTCGTCGTCGAGAACTCGGTCGCATAGGGCGGGTCGATGTAGACCGCGTCCACATTGACCTTAGGCAGGAGTTCGACGGCGTCTTCGTGGAAGGCCTTATTCTCTTGTCCGTTGTCGAAGACCAGCTCGCTGATGCGAGCGGCGGTCTTCTTGAAGCGCTCAATGAACTCTGCCGGAGTGTCGGCCTGCCTGTTTCCGCTACTGCGCGATACCGAAGCGAAGTGCCCATAACTCCCAGAAGCCGAGATGCAAGACTTGCCCAAGGCGAAGAGTGCGATGTCCTTCTTGTAGCCCTTGAGTCCCTCGATGTTAGCGCGAATGGTGTCGATCAGAGGATGGACGCCGGACTGGAAGAACTTGCCGCGAAAGGTGGTTTGGACGAAGTCCCCGGCTTTGGGATTAGGCTCAAGCAGCGCCGCGATCTCGTCTTCAGTCAGGCGGACGGCGTTGTTCTCGATGATGGCGCGTGCGATGTGGTAGCAATAGCGCAGCCTGTCGTTCGCCAGAACCCGTAAGCCCTTGGTCTTATACATGTAGGCGACCACCGCGCTGCCGGAGAAGGCGTCCAAGATCGATTCCACGCCGTCCGGCGTCTGCGCCCAGATCCAGTCGGCCAACTTCTGCTTCGAGCCGATGTAGTTGGTGATATAGGGCGGCAAGTCGCGCGCGGAGTCGACGGTATCCTCGTCTTCGCTGAGCGCCTGAATCCGAAGCAGTTCAGCCTCGGTTTCAAGCAGAAATGCGATGCGCTGTTGTTCTATGGTCAAGGGGTCGGTCGATTATGGATCACGCGGTTCATTGTGAGCCATAATAACGAATCGGGAAAGGGGAGTCCAGAATTAGCGGGAAGAGGGGGAAATATGGAAATTATGGGAAATGCGAAGGCCTATTACGATGCGAAATGCGTGAACTTCGATAGGAAGGGCCATGTGCAAAAAGGAAGGGGTGAGATCTTTCGATCTCACCCCAGGTTCCGCTTATTAGACTTCGGCCGTTTTAAGCAGACTCAGTGACTGATACGACTCCAAACTATCTAATAAGAAGCAACTTTAGATCCGAGGAAGAGTTCGCAGCCGTTACTCGAGCAATGTAGACGCCTGCGGCAAGACCATTGGCATTCCAATGGAATTCATGACGACCTTCCGTAAGGCGACTGTCGAATAGTGTCGAAACCTCACGCCCGGAAAGATCATAGACCGCTACTTGAACGGCTCCTGCCTCACCAAGCGTAAAAGAGATAGTTGCAGATGAGTTGAAGGGATTCGGATACGAAGAAAGAAGGGCGATAGAAGCTGGAACATAGTTCGGATCTGTCTCTTCCCACGACTTTCCTTCCAGCATCATTCCCAACCGCGCTAGTCTCTCCCGGCCATGTTCTTCCGCCGCATCGTTATGGTTCCCATCTCCTGCTTCTTCGCGTATGAGCGCCAATTCAAGGTCGATCGCGAAAACAACACTATCTTCACGGCACGCGGCATTTCGCATCTGAGCGCGGATCCGTCTTGTCGCCTGTTCAAAATCGCCCAAGTCCTGTAAGACAAGATTTTGGGTTCGTTCGAGTTGGGTAAGGTAGGCCTCATTTCTGACACGCCTTGGAAGTCCATCAAGTGCGTCGCTGAAGTTTTGGTCGATCCCATCAATCTGCTGTGCGCAGAATCTCAATCTTGATAGACTGTAAACAGCCGCCCGTGATTCGGGGTAGTCTGTCACTATGTCCCAGAATATGTTAGCAGCATCTTCCCACGCACTATCGGCGAGGGCTCCGACGCCTAAAGTAAGGAAAGTGTCCGCTGCAGCCCATTCTTCAGCATCGTCCAACACATTCGGATTTGCATCCCAAGGCATGAAATTGACCAATCCTTGAGGGCTGAAATTTCCTGCCTGTGGACCGAGCGGCCCCCAGTAATTCATTTGTGCCTGGATCGGAGCCGCAGGCATAGCCTGACGGAAGACGTAGACATCGTTCAAGTCATCATAAATGTCGTTGCGGCCGAAATTCAGTTCCACCATGGACATATTGTCCATCCATATTTCGGCTCTCGCCAGCCGGACCAGTGGAGCAACAAGACCATTGTTGCGTATCCGATTATAGCCAGTGTTCCCCATTGCTCCTTGATCAAGCACAGGATCTGAACCACCAGCACTCAAAATTCCATATCCATAGTTGTCGGTGATCTTCAACCGCTTGAGGAAGGGATCGGAATTGAAGCAGTACATGCCCGCAGCCGCATTTAGTGCAAGATCATTATCGTAAATATGATCTTCTTTGAACCAGCCCATGCTGTTCATCATATAAACACCCTCGAACAGGTTCGAGAAGTAGTCATTGAATGTGGAAATGACGGTCGCGCCAGAAATCCAAAGTCCGAAGTTGTTATGGTGGACATCGCATTGGTTCAACGATACCGAGGATGGCCCGTTTTCAACTCTGACTCCAAAGCTTGTATTTCCATTGACCTCACACCCATTCAAGAATGTTGTCCCGATTGGTATAAAGACACGGATCCCCTCGATCCCGTCATGGACTTGACAGTTCGTGATGTTGGCATTTGCGTTGGCCACGTAGATTCCGAGATCACAATCATCAAACTCACAGTCAGTCGCACTGGCAATTTGCCCCCCGCCTCCCGGCCACCAGGCCGCCAAACCGGTTTCGCAGTCTTCTATTAGGCATCCATCAGCATCCACATAGTTCCCAAATGCCTGAATGCCGTAGTCACAGTTGGAGAATCCACAGCCATTGACGACGACATACTGGTTGCCATTTTGCCATCCGCAGTTGACTCCCGCTGTGCAGTTGGTGAAATTGCAAGTTGTAAGGGTGGCATAGACACCCGCTGTCCAGACTCCGTTGACAGCATTCGAGATGTTGCAGAAGGTCAGTACATTTCGCTGATTTGCTCCGGCGTCGCCCAATTTAATACCTGCCCAGCCCTGAGCGTCCTGGCTGGTGAAGATCACAGGGGCTGCCGCCGTGCCGACAAAGCTGATTAGTGAATTCGCGGTTTCGATGGAAGCTCCTTGTGCAGCCCTGAATACGTTCCCTTCACCCATAGTGAAGTCGTATTGAGCTGCTGTTGCACCGACCAGCACCTTTACGCCAGCCATCGGGTAGTAGTAATTTAAGTAAACGTCTGGATGCTGGTTTGCTGGAAGCGAACCCCACCAATGGACTTCATTGGGGCGAACAAATGAGAAGACCTTCGCAACACCTTCGTGCGCACCATAAGCCCCCATATCACTTCTCGACCCGTCGATTATGTCGATGAGGTCATCTGATCCCGTATTGAGACATGGCGAGTCACCTGTCAGATGGTAGTCGTGATTCCCTACGAATTGCGGTTCTTCTCTGATATTGCCCTCGCCGACGTTTACGGGATCTAGATTTTGACCATTCCAAATCCATATTGGATTTTGGGCATCAGAAAAGATGTCATTGAACCGGATCTCATTCCCATTCGCTCCATTTGGTATTCGGATGCCAACTCCACATCGAGTGAAAACGTTGTTCACCACTTCAGGAACCGGATTAGCTGCGGCGTAGAACATCCCATACTGAGTCTGTTGAAAATGGGTCTATTTTGATCTGCTATTCTCATTTCTAATTTTCAAAATAGACTTTATGCCGTTTTCGAGCGTTGTGTGAGAACCAAAAGGGGCACTTTTACAGCGATTTTGCCTTTTTCAAGCATGATTAAGCCACGATTCCTTGCCAATTTTGCCCGTTTTCTCGTTCTTAAGCGGAGTACTCCACTGTT
>VGIQ01000115.1 GCA_016867835.1 Calditrichota bacterium
CGGGCGCGTTCGCGTCGCTCGTCGATGACCCGGATCTCGAACGACTCCCCATCGATCAGGATCCGGGCGCCGCTGGACCCCTGGACCAGTGTAGCCTCGAACGACCTTCCGTCGAGAATCAGTGAGATCGTCCGGCCGTTGTCATCGGCAGCGGCATCAAATTCAACCTCCCGGCTGGCGACATTTGCCCGACCGATACGTACCCCGTCGGGCAGTTCGACCTTGAGCCGGCGACCGGCGACTTCAACGACATGCTGCAACTTATCTCCGAAGGTTGACCCTGCTCGTCTGCCCATTAACAATATGCAGGCGGGATGTGCCTCAAGTCAAGCCGCGAGAGGCGAAATCATTTTTTTGCGACCCGGGTATGCTAAAGGCTTGACATGTGATGAGCGACACATTAACTTGGGTCATCGTCTTAGCCGCCCCCGTGAGTGGGGGCTCTGCCGGCATCGGGACTTTCCTACCGCCGGTGCCGCTTTGCTGCTTGCTCTGTTTCGTCCTGCCTCCAAGGGAAGCACTATCGAATGAAGAACCCCGCGGGCTACCGCGTCGTCCTGATCTCCGACGGCTCCACCCGGATGAAGTCCCTCCGGCTGTCGCGCTCCCGGATCGTCATTATTGGCGCTTCCGGGCTGGCGATGCTGCTGGCGCTTGTGCTTGGCTTTGGGCGGATGCTGGCCGGACATCAGACGCGCGCGGCGATGATCGGGGTTCTCGCTGAGAATCAATCGCTCCAGGGGCAACTGCAGCAGATGGGCGAGCGCATCCAGGCCGTCGGTGAACGGCTTGGGCAACTCGAAGCGAGCGATGACCACTTGCGGCTCGCCGCGGATCTCCCGGCTATCGACCCGGACGTCCGACGGGCCGGCGTCGGCGGTGTGGCGCTCGATCCTTCCGACTATGGCATCACCGATGAGGTGGTCCGTTCCTATATGACCCGTCTCGACCAGATCGAACGCGAAGCCCGCCTGCAAAAGGATAGTTACGCCGAGATTGAGCGCCGCCTCAGCGAACGGCAGGAACTTTTCGCCAAGACGCCGTCGATCCGGCCGGTGGCGGGGGGCTATATCTCTTCGAACTTCGGCATTCGTCGTGACCCGTTCAACGGGCGTCGGACGCATCATAACGGGATGGATATTTCGATCCCGCGCGGTACTCCGGTGCGCGTCTCAGCCGACGGTAAGGTCGTCTTCGCCCAAGCCACGCCGGGACTCGGCAAGTTGATCGTCATCGACCACGGCTTCGGCTTCCAGACCGCCTACGGGCATCTTTCCACCATCAACGTCGTGCGCGGGCAGTCCGTGCAGCGCGATCAGAAGATTGGACTTTCAGGCAGTTCCGGGCGTTCAAGCGGACCCCATCTGCACTACGAAGTCCATGTCAACGGCAAGTCGGTTGATCCGCGCGACTTCTTCTATGACGACGCCGAAAGCCTTGCCGGGTTGATTCGATAGACCAGACACGCAAGTGCAAGCACAAGCGACTACAAAGGGCGGCTTCCCAGCGGAAGCCGCCCTTTGTATTTTCCTGCCACCTCTTGTCGCCTGTTGGTTAACCCCCGACTCTCTCCCTCAGCCCTGGGATCTTGCTTGCGACTGCAACACCGGCCGGCCCAAGCGTCCTGAAACGGCCTTCGCTCGCCATCATCCAGGACCAGAACAAAGCGGCGCTACGGTGCAGCAGCGGCTTGGCAGATCGGGCGCGCAGTTCGAGGAGCAGTTTCGGTATGTCGATGGCGACCGGGCAGACCTCTTTGCAGGCTCCGCAGAGGGTCGATAGGTGCGGGAGTTCGCCCGCCTCTGCCCGCTTTTCACCGATAAGATTCGACAGGACCGCGCCCATCGGGCCGGGATAGACTGACCCGTAAGCATGTCCCCCTACCGTGCCATAGACCGGGCAGATGTTGAGGCAGGCGCCGCAGCGGATGCAGAGCAGCATCTCACGCAGGACCGGGTCGGCAAGGGCTGCGCGGCGGCCGTTGTCAAGCAGGACCAAGTGCATCTGCCGGGGCCCGTCCTCGCCGGTGCGGGAGGGCTTAAGAAAGTGGGTATAGGCGCTGAATCGCTGCCCGGTGGCGCTGCGGGCGAGCAGTCTCAAGAGCGGTGCGGTATCGGTTAGTCGGGCGAGCACCTTCTCAATGCCGGTCAGGGCGATGAACATCTTCGGCAGCGACAGCCCCAGTCGTGCGTTGCCCTCGTTTTCAACTATGACGAGATGACCCGTTTCGGCTACGAAGAAGTTAACCCCGGAGAGGCCGAAGTCCGCCATTAGGAAGCGCTCCCGAAGGTGTTTTCGGGCGGCCCGGGTCAGCGTTTCGGGATCACTTGAAAAGGGAATGCCGAGCCGCTCGGTGAACAGGCGGCCTATCGAGTCGCGCGACCGGTGAAGCGCTGGAGCGGTGATGTGCGACGGAGGCTCGCCGGCCAGTTGGACGATGAACTCCCCCAGATCCGACTCGACCGCCTCGATGCCGGCCTCGGTCAGAGCCTCGCCGAGGCCGATCTCCTCAGAGACCATACTCTTCGACTTGACGCCCTGCCGGGCGCCCGCTTCCTTCAGCAGTCCGGTGATGATTTCCCGACCTTCCCGACCGTCGGATGCGAAATGGACGACCCCCCCGCCCGCTTCGAACGACTGCTTGAACCGGGACAGAAGTTCCTCGAGGTGGTCAAGTGCATACTGCCGGACGGAACGAGCCTCCCGGCGGGATACCTCGAAGTCGGGCAGTTCGGCAATGACCCGGCTCCGTGCGGCGGTCGAATGGTCGCAAGCCTGCGCAACCGCTTTGCGCAGTGCCGCATCGCCGAGTGCCGAGTTTACCCGTTTACGAAGCAACGCCGGCATCAGGCTCCAGCGAGGATGCGCGCGATATGCAACGTCCGGACTGACGACCCTGACCGACAGAGAGCGGCGTTAAGGTGATTCAGGCAGGAGTCATCGACGCCGGTGATGTAGGCTGGAGCATCTTCGCACAGCGCGCGGGTTCGCTTGTCGGCGATGGCATCCGCGAGCGCCGGATATTTTGCGCTGAAAGCGCCGCCAAAACCGCAGCAGTCTTCGCGTAAAGCGTTCGAGACCAGTTCCAGCCCCTCGACCCGGTTTAGCAGCGCCAATGGTGCTTCACGCTCGCCCAGATCGCGTAGATAGTGACAGGAGGGATGATAGACAACCCGGTGCGGGAACCTCGCCCCAATGTCGGTTACGTCAAGTTGCCGCACCAGAAAGATAGCCAGTTCGAAGACCCGCGTCCGCAGAGACTCCCAGTCGCTCCGGATGCTGCCTTCGAGGTCGAGTTCCGCATAGTGTTTGGTCACCATCGAAACGCACGACCCGCCGGGCGCAACGACAATGTCGCTCCCCCGAAAGACCTCGACAAACCGGATCGCCAGATCGCGCGCCTGCCGGCGAAACCCGGCGTTGTAGAGCGCCTGCCCGCAACAGGTCTGGCGGCGGTCTATGACGACCTCGTGACCGAGCCGTTCCAGTATCGTCCGGGCGGCGCGGGTCGTCGCAGGCGACGCCAGTTCGACCAGACAGGGTATGAAGAGCGAAATACGCAGGGACAAAGGTCCGAAAGGAAGATACCCCAATCCAGTGATTTCCGATGCAGACCGTAGCGCCGCCATCCTGGCGGCAGAGATGCAGACCGTAGCGCCGCCATCCTGGCGGCAGAACGGAGCCAGCAAGATGCTGATACTACATTATCGCTGGACAGTTTTTACACTTGAATGCTGGGAACCACTTTGCCACACAAGATACCTATAAGTGCATCGGCGACGCAAATGCCATATACGATATGCCGCGGTCAACACCTATCCTAAGACCCAACTCACCAACGATCTGACCCTGCAGGTGGTTTTGAAGGAGCGGCATGTCGTCTATCGCGGGCACTACGCCAACGATCACTACGACCCGATGGTGAAGATGATTCCCGACTGGCGCGGGACGCGATTCTCAATAGGGTCGGGCGAGAACCGGGAGTTCAGTTTCTCGCAGTCCTTGCGAGGCCTTGGCTGGCACGAACTCGACCGCGACAACCTCCGCATCGTCGTCTTCGCACAGGCCACAAATCGGGAGGTGCATCAGACCGCGGTGACCGGCGTTGTTGAAGGTATGCCTGAACTGAGCCTCGTCTCCTTCGACGCCTTTGACGAAAATGGTGGCGACGCAAATCTGCGTATTGAGCGCGGCGAGTCGGGGCAAATCGTGGTCCGGATCGCCAACCACGATGGCGGAGCCGACGTTGAGTCGTTCACGGCAACACTCAGTTGCGATTATAATGGCGTAGCCCTGGAGCGCAGCGAATGGCAGGGAGGCACAATTACGGCAGGGGAAGAAGTCACCAATGAGGAAGCGCCGTTCCAGATTCGCGTCGCGGAAGACTTTATCGCACACCCGGTCACCTTTCAACTCGAGGTCGTCGCCTCACCGGGAGAGATCCGCGCGCGCTTCCCGATCCGAACGATGCTCGACTTCCCCCCTGTGCTGGTTGTCAACGTCTCAACCGAAGATGAGGAACCGTCCGTTCTGGCAAACGTCTTCGACGGCGGCGAACTTCCGTGGGCGGATCTTACTCCCGCAACCGGTACGGCCGGCTCACCTTCGACGGAATAGCGCCCTATCGCTATTTGCTGTGGCACGGTAACGAACCGGAAGGCCGCGAATTGAACGACGAGGAGTTGGGCGTTCTGGCCTGGTTCCTCGACAACGGCGGACGACTTCTCATGTCAATTCCTGAGCCCTCCGACGCGCTGGTCGGAAGTTGGTTCTGGAGCGACTACCTCGGCTTGGACGGAGTTCCAGAAGCGACGACGACCTACCAAGCCGCAGGGCGCGAAGATGATGCCCATTTGGGGGGGGTAAGTCTCCGGTTCGGATCCGGAGAAGACGTCGGACGCCGGTCCCGGTGGTGGCTTTGGCAGGCAGCGAGATGAGTCGTTCGCCGCTACGTTTCCCGAATGCGGACGAATTGCCAACCGATGCGGCAGCCGTGACCCGGGAAGCAGGTTTCAAGACTCTGTCTATCGGCTTCCAGGTGGAGCGGATCGGGGCCTCCGGCGAGGGGACTTCGCTGCACGATTTTCTCCGGGCGGCATGGGTCTGGTTTGCCGCTCCGCCCGCAGCAGTCGGCCATGAATCCTCTCCACAACCGGAACGATTCTTCCTAAGTGAGATCTATCCCAATCCCTTCAACGGTCGGTTCCGGGTAGATTTCGGTCTATCGAGGCAGAACCCGGTGAGATTGTCGCTCTACGACCCGGCGGGGCGCGAAATCATCATCCTGTCGAGGGGCAGTTTGCCTGCCGGACGGCATTCTCACATTGTCGATATGAGGTCGCTGGAGATTGGAACCGGGCTCTATTTCGTCAGGCTGGAATCGGTGGAGGGTCGCTTGACGCGCCGGGCGCTCTACCTGCGTTAAGCGGGTGCAGTATCTTGCTTGTCTCGTCCCCCCCCCTCAGCGGGGGGACTACAGTGTGGAGTATCCCGAAGGGGCCGAAGACGCCTGCGCGGCTTCGCGCCCGATAGGATGGGGCAGAATCGTCCTTCAGCCGATTGGCTGCGCATCCGGCTTGCCCCGTTCCGGTCGCCCCTACGTGTCCCCCCCTCCCCGCGTAGCGGGGGGGAGATAAAAGAACCGTCTATATGCAGTCAAAACACCCTCATCGCAGTCTCGTGTTCTACCGGACGACCACCATCATCGCCCCGGGGCCGTCTCCAGCAGCCCACGACTCGCCCAGATCGGTTCCGGTGATCTTCTGGACGCGGTCGCCTTCGAAGCAGGCGACATAGACCGACCCCTCCGGCCCGGCAACAATCCGCATCGCACCGAGTGGCACCCGAATCGGGTTACCCGGCCCGTTCAGGATTTGGCCGGTGGAGGCGTTGTAGCGATAGACGTGGCCGCTCGCTTCACCAGGCGGCCAGCCGCCGGCGGCGATGTAAGCCGTGTTGTTGCGCGTGATCGCAACTTCACCGGGGGTGCCGCCGATGTTGATCACCTGTTCGACGGTGTCGGCCTGGACGCTCACCTTATAAATTTCCCCGCCCATGCTCCCGCCCGGAAGCCCGCTCGAACTCTTATTCCCGCTGCAGACGATGTGAATCCGATTGGCACCGTCAAGCGCCATAAACTGCGGATTCATCCCGACGCTGATGGTGTAAATCACCCGGTTGGTGACGGTTGAGATGACTGAAACCGATCCCGGCCCATAGATCGAACTGTCCGGCGTCCATTCGAGAAAGTTGCTGTTCGCGACATAGACTTTAGTGCCCCAAGCCAGCACCCCTTGAGGGTGATTGCCGACCGGTACGAACCCCACGACTTCGCCGCGATCGGGGTTATAGACCGTCACCGTGTTGTCATTAAAGTTGCTGATGAAGATCTCACCCGTCTCCGCAATGGCCGCATACTGAGGGCTGCGATTGCTGGAGGTGCCGATGTCGACGGTGTCGATCTGGGTGATCACATTCTGTTCGCTCACCTCGAAGACGTTCATATCGTTCGAGAGCGAATTGATGGCGAAGAAACGGTTGTCCTTTCGGACCAGGTGGTTGGGACCATTGCCGAGACCTGCGGCTCCGGTGCGGAGCGCACCGTTCTCGAGGTCAATCCAGGCAAGGTTGCCGGCTCCGCTATTGTAATTGCATACCAACAGGGTAGTCCCGGCGATTGGGACTGGCGGGGTTGGTGATTTGGGCTTCTCCTCGCAGGCAACAATCAGCAATATTGCCGCTGTCGCCGTAAGATACCGAAGGATGGTGTGAGGAATACGGAGGGTCATGCTTGTTCCTTAGTCTATGATGCGTGATGCCTGAGTGTCAGGCGGATATGATAAGTTCGGCCCGGAAGCGGGCTGCGTTCGACCAGTCGATACTGGCGGTCAAAGAGGTTATCGATGCCGGCGGTCAGTTTAAAACCAAACCCTAAACTTTGCCAGCCCTTGGTGGCCGATACGTCCCATACGACAAAGGGATCTAGTCCCATACCATCGGTTGAGATCGGGTCGAGGTTCGATTCGGTCGAATACCTGCGGCTCGCCCACCGGCAGGCAATCGCCAGCCCCCCGCCCTTCCCGATTCCCTTTTTCCCGCTCCAAAGTATGCTTCCTGTTCCGCTATGGCGCGGCGTTAAAGTCGTCATCCGGCCGCGATTGATGTCGCCGGGAGTATCGTTGAGACTGCGTAGATAAATATAACTCCCCGACACCGAAATGGGTTCTACCGGCGTCAATGTTGCCGACAATTCGATGCCTGAGGCTTTGGCGCGAGCGAGGTTGTCGGGGTAGTATTTTCCCATACCATTGCGCCGCCAGACGATCAGGTCGCTGATTCGGCGGCTGAATAACGACATCGTCAGGTTGGCTTCTGCAGAAAAGCCTTTGGTCCGGTAGAGTCCGATTCCGGCTTGCCACCCTACGCCCCTCTCGGCCTTAAGGTGTGGATTGCCGGTCGCGAATAGACTCTCCTGAGTGAAAACCGCATTGAAGGGCGGCGCCGTAATCGACCGTCTCCAGCCGGCACTTGCCAGCCACCGACCCCAACCTGTCGAGTGACCGGCGGAAACCGAAAGCGTTGGCAACAGGTAATTCCCATCCTCGGCTCCGGAAGAGGTCAAAGCCATAGCCTTGACTTCAGGCTCGAGCGCCAGTTCCAGACCGGCTCCCGCACCTGCCAACCGGCCTTTCGCTTCTAAAGATCGGGTTTCCCGCCAGGCCGAGCCGTTGCCGACCCCGACCGATGTCAGGTTGCGCAGCAGGTCCCGCCCCCGGTAATCGTCGCGTGCATATTGCAGCGACAGCCTCCTCACCGCGGCAGCACCGTTGTGGGCAAGTGAGAGTCCGATGCCTTTCTGCGACGACTCCAGTTGTGTATGATCGGGCCAGTGTCGGACGAGGTTGCCGCTTGAAGGATCGAATTGCACCTCGGGGTTGACGAAATCCAGATCCTGTTTGCGAAGGTAGGCGAAGAGAGTCCCGGTGCGCGGACCATTCGGCACACGCAGCCTTAGAAAAGTCGCAGTTTGCTTGCGGTCGAGGGTCGCTTCGGGCGATGCAGGCGAGTAAATAAGCCCCGGCACCCCGCGATTGCGGCGGTCGGTTGCGCCGCCAGCCTCAAAGTAGCCCAGCCGGGTCGGAATCGCCATACGCCCTTCAGCCCCGATACCCGAAAGGCTGTTATTTATCCTTGGCCCAAGAGTTCGGTGGTGAACCCGATAACGGAAATCCCCGTCCTCATAGTAACGCCGGGCTCCCACAGATCCTGAGACGCTTCGCCATCTCCGGTTGAAGCCGACGCGGTACTGCTCATTGCCATAAGAGCCTGTTTCTGACGAAAATTCACTCCCGGATTTCGGATGCAAATCGTCAGGATGAAGCGAGGTGAGCCGGATTATACCGCCGGTCGGCGTGAAGTCGATCTCCATCCGGGCTAATCGGTCAAGAGCAATCGACGAAAGGTCGGTTTCACCGGTGCCGGGATCGTTATGCGGGATACCGTCGAGTTCGACAAGGGTCATCCGCGGTGGCGCACCGCGCAAAGATATCCGCACGAAAGCGCCGGCGTCGAGCAGGGTTACACCCGGAAGGAGGGCGAGGGCTTC
>VGIQ01000116.1 GCA_016867835.1 Calditrichota bacterium
CGGCTTACCTCGACGAAGTCTATGAGGAGACCGTCCGCGCCTTCAATCTTGCCGAAGCCTACCGGATGCCGGTTTATCTTCTGATAGACGAGGTGATCGGGCACCTCTCCGAGCGCGTTGAGATACCTCCCGACGAATCCCTTCAGATCGTCGATCGAACTCCGCCATCGGTGCCCCCGGAAGAATACCTGCCCTATGACTCATCGAAGAGCGACGTGCCTCCGATGGCATCCTACTTCAGCGGCTACCGGTTCCATATGACCGGCCTCAACCACGATTCCAGCGGCTTCCCTACCACCACGCAAGCCATCTGCCATGCCGAGAATGTCCGCATGATGCGAAAGGTCACGGCAAACCTGAGTAAGATCGAAAAGTTCGAGGAATACTTGACTGAGGACGCTAAAATAGGTGTTGTGGCATTTGGATCCACTGCCAGAGCAGCAGTTGTTTCAGTGAGCGATGCTCGACAGAACGGCATCCAAGCCGGGCTTTTCCGTCCGATCACGCTCTGGCCTTTTCCCGAAGAGGCAGTACGGCAACTTGCCTCACACTGCCGGACAATCATTGTCGCAGAGGCTAACCTGGGGCAGTTAATCTACGAGGTCGAACGTGTCGTTCGCGGCGAGTGTGAGGTCGTAGGTGTTCAGAAAGTGGGAGGCGTTCCAATTTATCCGGCAGAGATTCTGGATAAGATCATTGCTGTTAACTCTTCATGGAGGAATGACTAATGGCGCTGCGCCTCGAGAATTACCTCCGGATGGAGCACCTACCGCACATGTGGTGCCCCGGTTGCGGAATCGGCATTATCGTAAAGGCACTGCTACGAGCCGTCGAGGCTATCCAGTGGTCGAAGGACGACACCGCCGTCATTTCAGGTATTGGGTGCACCTCGCGAGCGCCGGGCTACCTCGATATGAACACCTTGCATACTACACACGGCAGAGCGCTCACCTTTGCCACCGGGGTTAAACTGGCTCGTTCCGACAAGCACGTCGTCGTCATTTCGGGCGACGGTGATGCCTCGGCAATTGGTGGCAACCACTTGATCCATTCCTGCCGCCGCAACATCGACATCACCTGTATCATAGTAAATAATAACATTTACGGAATGACCGGTGGTCAATTTTCACCCACTACGCCGCTCGGAGCCAAGGCAGCGACAGCGCCTTATGGGATGAGCGAACCGGCCTTCGATCTGTCGAAACTGGCAATCGGCGCAGGTGCCAGTTACGTCGCGCGCGGGCACGTAGGTTCGGCAGCGCAACTCGAGCGCTTGATCCGAGGCGGGCTAAAGCACCACGGCTTCTCAGTGATTGAGGTTCTCTCCAATTGCCATACTCAATTTGGCCGGCGCAACCGGCTCGCAGATCCGATGGAATTGATCGAGCACATCGCCGCCCGAACTGTTAACGTCAAGGAAGCCGCCAAACTGTCGCCTGAGGAGTTGCGCGAGAAGTCCGTCGTCGGCTTGCTGCATCAAGACGAGTCGCGGGAGGAATACTGCGATTCCTACGACAGGATCATCGCCCGCGCTCAAGCCCAAGGATAATAACCTCATCTCCATGCTCAATCATTACGAAGCCCGATTTGCCGCTGTTGGGGGTCAGGGTATTCTCCTGGCCGGTGACATTCTCGCGGACGCGGCGATTTCTTACGAAGGTCTTTTTGCGCTCGACAGCCCGACCTATACGGCTCAGGTGCGCGGCGGCCCGACCAAGGTCGATGTGATCCTCGACCAGACGCGGATCCTTTTTCCCCGCACTACAGCGATCGACTTTATGCTCTGTCTGGCACAACGTTCCTGGGACCGGTTCGGCACGGACTTGAAGGACGACTGCATCGTGTTGATTGACCCAATACTGGTGCAGACGGTGGACCGGAAGTATCGAGTCTATGAATTGCCGGTGATCGAGTTAACCAAGACCGAGATGAAGAAGGTCGTCTATACCAGTGCGGTAGCGCTGGGTGCGATGATTGGCCTCACAAAGGCATTAGGCCCGGAATCGGTCGTCAAGGCATTGGTCTCCAAGGCTCCCAAAGGCACTGAGGTTCAGAACGAGCGTGCGTTCAAGATCGGCTTCGATGCCGGAGAAGCCCTCCTGAAGAACTGACTTCCGCCATCGTTCTCAAATCACTATCTAAATGTCGATGTTTATGTCTAATAGAGCATCCGACTCTCATTAGTATTGGCATTTGCATTGGCATTGGCATTGACTTCACTGCAACGTTGCTTTGTGGATCACCGCACCATCCGCCCGGGTTGCCCCAAGCCCGGGCTTTTCGTTAGATTGTAGTGCGGTCGGTCGTCTTAGACAATAACCGCGCTGTATTTTTGCAACCTCGAACCTCTAACCCTCATCCAATCTCTTCATGGAACGAACCCTTATGATCGTCAAACCGGACGGCGTTTCTCGCGCACTGACCGGTTTAGTTTTGCACCGGGTCGAAGAGTCCGGCTTGACCTTGCTTGCGGTTAAGAAACTGCGACTGGACCGTGCCACCGCCGAACGTTTTTACGCCGTTCACAAAGAGCGTCCATTCTATAGAAGTTTAGTAGAGTATATGACTTCCGGGCCGGTAGTAGTCGCTGCGGTCGCCGGTGAAGATGCGGTGACACGTTACCGGACACTGATAGGTGCGACCGATCCGGCCAAGGCAAATCCGGGAACCATTCGTCAACTTTATGGTGAGAGCATAGAGCGCAACGTCGTCCACGGCTCGGACTCGGTCGAAAATGGATTGATCGAAACGGCCTTCTTCTTCAGTGCCGTCGAAATGATGGCCGGAAGCGCCGACACGATATAAGCAGCCGGCTAAGTGCTGGCCGGGAGACTTTATGCATGAAGATAGCCTCGGCGTTCTGGAGGTTCAGACGACCGGGGGAGCCGGATCGTCCCGCCTTGTGGTGGTGGGTGCCGGAACGATGGGGCAGGGGCTGGCGGAAGTTGCCGCTCGACGCGGCATCGAAGTCCTCTTACTTGAACGCGACGTGGAGGCGCTTAAGGATGCGTTGGAGTCGATGGCCGAGCGACTCGACCGTGAAATTGAACGTTGGGCGCTGACAGAGTCGGAAAAGCGAGGAATACTATCCCGCATCCACGGCTCGGTCGAATCGTCGGACATTGGCGATCAACCTCTCATCCTTGAAGCGATTCCCGAACGGCTCGATCTGAAGCACAACCTTCTTCGTCATCTCGAATCGGTGGCAGCCAACGATGCCGTCTTCATCACCAACACATCGACGTTGTCGATCACCGAACTGGCTTCGGTCTTGAAACGGCCTGGACGGGTCATTGGAATGCACTTTCCCAGTGCAGTTCATAAGGTCAAGGTGGTCGAACTGGTGCGAGGTCTAAAGACGACCGACGAGACCTTTCAGGCTGCGCTCGGCCTTGCGAAGAGACTGGAGCGCACGGCGATTGAGGTCTTCGAATCGCCCGGCTATGTGACCACCCGCCTCTTGATGCCGCTGGTGAACGAGGCCGTGCAGGTCTTGATGGAAGGCGTTGCTTCGGCGGACGATATCGACACCGCGATGCGGCTCGGTTACGAAATGCCGCAGGGGCCATTGACCATGGCTGACCGGATGGGACTCGACACCGTTCTCTCCTGGATGGAAACGCTTTTTCGCGACCTCGGCGACGCTAAATACCGTCCCTGTCCGCTGCTCAGGATGCTGGTTCGCGCCGGGCACCTCGGAGTCAAGACTGGACAAGGTTTCTTCTGCTACGATGAAGACGGCCGTTCGATTCCCGATTCAGGCTATGTTAACAGCGTTGTGCGGCACAAATAGGTTGCGCCCTCCCCTGACCGTGCTCGTACTGCTGTGCATTCTGGTTACCGGATGCAAGACAGAATGGAGCGGAAAAGAGAAGGGCAAGGATCCGCCGGTGGCGGCGCCAGTTGCCATCGATACCTTGCGTCGGGGAACCATCACATCCTTTGTCCGATTTAACTCCGTCGTTGAAGCCTCACGAGAAGTCGATGTCTATGCCCGGACCGTCGGGCAGATCACCTCGCTTTTTGTCGAAGAGGGGCAGACGGTAGCAGCCGGGCAAAAGCTATGTCTCATCGACGACGCTGAACAGCGGCTGGCATTATTCCGTGCAGAAGGTGAACTATCCCACCAGAGCGACGAGTGGAAGCGCGCTGTTGACCTTGCAGAACGCGGTATGCTCCCTGAAGGTGACTTGAAACGCATCGAACTGGCTCGCAGCAACGCTGAAATCGCGGTCGAACAGGCTCGCCTGCTACTGAACTGGACGCGTATATCTGCTCCGATTGGGGGACTCGTGACATCGCGACTGGTCGATGCCGGTGACCGGGTCGATATGGCTCGACCGCTGTTCCGTATCATCGACCGGTCGCGACTATGGATTCATATCTGGCTGTCGGAATCGGAGGCAGCAGTAGTTGGTCCCAACACTTCCATAGGAATCGTCTCGCTGGCGGACAGCACCATCGTTGGACGCGCAACACTCGATCTGATGGGTGAAGTAGTCGATCCGACTTTTGGTAAGATTAAGGCGCGATTCCTTCTCGAAGGCAGTTCGGGTCGGTTTCGCCCCGGTCAATTCGTAGAGTGTCGTCTATTGATCGCCACTCACGTTGCAGTCCTCGTGGCTCCCAAACGTGCAATCCTTTATGAATCGGGTCGCCCCTTTGTCTTCGTAGTGAATGACTCCATCGCTTACAAACGACCTGTTGAACTTGGGCTTGCTACAGGGGGATCCATTGAAATCGGCGATGGTGTCGAGGAGGGCGAACTGATCGTCATCGACGGCCAGGCGACCATCAGCGACAGCGCCAAAGTGCGGATCGTCCAATGACATGAACCCTGAGGTCTGTCCCAATCTCCAAAGCCTTACCACTGACGATAGACTGCCAAAAAGAATTCTGTCTTTGACCGATTCTCATTAGTCTTCGTCGTTTCACGGTTAGGGCCTTCACCTGACTATGCATTGAACTTTCCCACCGACATATCGACATCTCCCTATCACCTCCCGATCCGGCGACCCGTCGCGGCGACTATGGTTGTCCTTACGGTGTTTGTATTTGGCCTCTTGTCGCTCGACCTCCTGCCGGTCAATTTACTCCCGCCGATAACCTACCCGTCGATCACCGTTCAAGCAGAGTATCCCGGAGCCGCACCGGAGGAGGTTGAGGAAGTTGTTACCCGACCGCTGGAGCAGTCACTCGGAGTTTTGCGGGATCTGGTCGATATGCGCTCGTCGTCGCGGGCTGAACTGAGCGAGATCACCCTCGAGTTCGACTGGAAAGCCGATATGGATCGCGCTACTCAGGAGACTCGCGAGAAGATCGACCTCGTTTTCTTGCCCGATGACGTTCGGCCTCCCGTGATCCTGCGCTACGATCCGAATCTCGATCCGATCATCCGTCTTGCCTTGACCGGACCGAATGACTCGTCGCAAAAGGTCGCGCCTCGCGAATTGCGTCGCCTTGCTGAAGATCTGGTTAAACGAGAACTGGAGAAAGTTAGCGGGGTAGCGGCTGTCCGAGTCAAGGGTGGGGAGGAGGTGGTCTATCAAGTGCGGGTAGATGCCGCAAAGATGGCGCTGCTCAGCATCACACCGGAGGAAATCGCTTCCCGGTTGGCAAGCGATAACGTTAATGTCGCCGGTGGACGCATCGCGGATGGTTCAGCGGAGTATATGTTGCGCGCGAGGCTCGAGTTCACCGGTGTTGATGACATCGGCGGGACGCATATAGCGTCGCGACAGGGCCAGCAGATCTACCTAAGAGAAATCGCCGGAGTGCACCGCGAAAGTCAGGACCCGCTCACCATCACTGAGGTTGATGGCCGGACTTCGGTCGAACTTGAGGTCTTCCGCGAGGGTGAAGCCAATCCCACAATAGTCAGCGAAGGAGTGCTGAAAAGGCTCTATGGCCAATCCGACAAACAGGATGACTTTGCTGCCAAGTCCGGCGCGGCGAATGAACCGGGACGCTTTCACATTCCTACTATTGTAGAAATGTTGCCCGCCGGTGTCGAGTGTCTGGTTGTATCAGATCAAGCAAGGTTCATTCGACTGGCAATCGACGATGTCCGGTCCGCCGCAGTAGTCGGCGGGTTGCTGGCGGTCCTGGTGCTTTTGTTCTTTCTGGGGAAGATACTTCCTACTCTGGTCGTTGCCATCTCGATTCCGATCTCACTTGTAGCGGCTTTTGCAGCGATGCACATGTCCGGGGTCACGCTAAACATTATGTCGTTGGGCGGCCTTGCGCTCGGTGTCGGAATGATGGTCGATAACGCGGTAGTCGTCGTCGAATCGATCAGCCGACGCAAGGAGTCGGGAGACACCGGAGTAGAGGCAGCCGTTCGAGGAACGCAACTCGTGGGCGGTGCTGTCACAGCATCGACCCTTACAACGCTGGTAGTCTTCTTCCCGATAGTCTTCGTTAGTGGAGTAGCCGGCCAGTTATTCGGCGATATGTCGCTGACGATCGTCCTCGCGCTTTCTATGTCCCTCGCGGTAGCATTGCTCTATGTGCCAATGTTGACGACTCGCAGCAAGAAGAGGTTGCTAAGGAAGCAAGCGATCAACAAGGAAGACTCATATGTTGCACAAGATTTGAGAAAACTCATTCCGATTCGATCCGAATGGGTGAAGGCGCGCGATGATTGGCGAAGTATTGCAAATATCGATGCACCTCTGCTGCGTTATCCGGCGCTTGGAGTTGCCGCTATCTATCTTTTGTTAAGAGCGATACTTGGGATTCTGACGGGATTCCTGCGACTGGCAGGGCATTGGATGGTGGTGATCATCTTGTTCCTCACCAGTTGGATCCAGAGAAAGCGCGCCGGGAAGCCGGTTGCAGCAGACCCCAGCCGTCGGGAGCAGTTTCAGATCGCGCTCGAATCTTCCTACCTGAAACTGCTGGAGTATCTCCTTCGTCGTCCACTCCGGATCTTACTACCGGTTGTTATTGTAATCTTGCCCGTTGCATTCTTCCTTCTGCCTTATTTGGGTTCCGACCTGGTTCCGACTTTCAGTCAGGGACTGTTCGACGTCCAAATGGAACTGCCGGTCGGCACACCTCTCGAAAAGACGCATTCCGTTGCCAGGCGAATTGCAGGGCAAATTGTCGGAGACAATGCCGCAGAGCGCGTGTCGGTTCGCTCCGGAAACGACCGCGGCGAAGGCTCGAGGGTTGCGTCCGATGCCCATCGTGCGGACATTACCGTCGATCTGAAGCCGGGTTCCAGCCTCGCCCGAAGGCAATCCCGATTGATCGAACAGATAAGGAACTCAGCCCGGGACATACCCGGGTTGGAGTTGAGGGTCAAGACACCGACCCTATTCACATTCAAGCAGCCGGTCGAGATTGCAGTCCTCGAGGATGATCCCGAGCGCTTAAGATCGCGCTGTTCGGTAATAATCGATGCTTTGCGAGGTGATTCAGCCTTCGTCGATCTTGAAACCACCGTTCGTTCGGGTCATCCCGAGGCGAATGTCCGGTTTGACAGGGACCGGCTGGCGCGGCTGGGACTAAGCGCGCGCTTCGTTGCGGATCGACTGCGCGGGCTGGTCTATGGCGACGTGCCAACCCGGGTTCGTGAGGCCGACAGGCGCGTCGATATCCGGGTGCGACTTGACCAGTTCATACCCCCGTCCGGGACTGGTGCCTCTGCTTCTTTCTTTGATGAAGGACTCCGGACTCTTCGAGAAGTCGTCGTCAATCCGGGTCAGGAACGCCCGGTTAAACTGGCAGATATAGCCAGTATCGACATTCGCGAAGGTCCTGTAGAGATTGTCCATCTGGATGGTGTTCGCGCCGGAATCGTCACTGCCGATTTGCGTTCAACAGACATTCGCAGTGCAACATCCAGGGCGCGCGAACGGCTCGAAAGGACCGGTTTACAGGTCGGTCAGGACTATCGATTTAGGGGCCAGAGTCGCGAGATGGAAGCATCGCTCGGCAGTCTAAAGCGCGCTCTGCTGCTGGCGCTGTTTTTCGTCTATGTCGTTATGGCATCGCAATTTGAATCCTTCGGGCGGCCGCTTATCATCCTGGCGACGGTTCCGGTGGCATTATCCGCGGTGATCCCCGCGCTTTTCCTGCTCAATCTGCCCCTCTCGGTCATGGTCTTCCTCGGACTCATCGTCCTGGTCGGTGTGGTCGTCAACAACAGCATCATTCTGGTCGATGCGATTCACAAAATGCAGGGTTCGAGCCAGGGGATAAGAGACGGTATGCCGACTTCGAATCTCGAACCAATCCTCGAGGCAGCCCGTCTTCGGCTCCGACCGATCCTGATGACGACCCTCACAACGATTATCGGCTTATTGCCGATGGCAATCGGTTTTGGCGAAGGTGCCGAACTGCGGCGACCGCTGGCAATTACAGTTGTAGTCGGCTTGTCCTTTGGGCTCCTGGTGAGCCTCTTCTTTGTGCCGGTGCTATATCATCTTACCCGTAGAAAGCAAGTTTAAGCACCTGTGGACGATATTTATCCCGACCCAATCGACTAGACTTCTTGCTTAACTATCCTCGACTGCTGAATGCTT
>VGIQ01000117.1 GCA_016867835.1 Calditrichota bacterium
CAACTTCCACTTGCAGCCGTATTTTGTGAAAACCTTGCCTCGGGCTACGGCTCGGGCTACGGCTCGGGCTACGGCTCGGGCTACGGCTCGGGCTACGGCTCGGGCTTAAGAAGCCCGGGCACACTATCAATCCAAACTGAACGGAGAATGGTATGAGCCCGAGAACGAATCTGTCGCTGGCAGCGCTGGCTCTGCTGGCGGTCTTCAGCCTCTTCGCCGCGCCGTCGGAGGCGTGGGCGCAACACCCTCATCTTGATGTGACTCTAACAGTCAACTGGCTGGGTCAAGATCCCTCACCATATCACATCGTGGCTGAGATTCAACTCCTCGACGGCAATGGGGACCCTGTAGCCGGGTTCTTTGCCTGGCTTACACCTAACTCATCCTACACCGAATG
The DNA here is from genome assembly GCA_016867835.1 of Calditrichota bacterium. Classification (NCBI taxonomy): domain Bacteria; kingdom Pseudomonadati; phylum Calditrichota; species Calditrichota bacterium. Next base: position 398 of record VGIQ01000117.1, read on the forward strand.
GACTCACACTTTCATCAACATTCCTGAAGACGTTGTGGCCTATCGGATCTCATGGAACACCGGCGATCCACTTGAATGGGAATGGCAGGACGCCCCTCCGCTTGAAGGCGAGATCAAATGGAATGAAGCGGAGATTGAGAGAGTTGCTGAAGTGTTGGCATTATAGATGGGCTGCAGCGGGGGGCTGTTTTCGCATCACAGCCCCCCGTTGTATCCAAGGGTCGAAGTACACGACAAAGCGAACTTCGTGACATGATCACTAATATCAAAAGTTTACAACTCGCTGGAGTTCTACTTGCACAGATCTCGTGGATTGCAACTGAGGTTGCGCTTGCCTTTCCAGGCATCGAGACTATCCGCCTGATAGATCAACAAGGCTCCTATGAGACGCTTTGGGATCTGTTCTGCAAAGGAGATCGCGGACACTATGCTTGTGGCCAAACTTCGACTGGGGCGTGGGCTTTATCTTTAGACAGCAATCTTGAGTCTGTTTGGGCAGTAAGTTTCGAGTCTGGAACTTTCCTTACCGTAATTGAGACCGATGACGGTGATGCCCTTGTTGGTGGTGATCAGGATGGTTTTTCTGCTGCACTATTAAGCGCTGAGAATGGCGAGATCATCTGGGAGACCACTTATGCGGCGGGACGTTGCTATGCTGTTATCGAATTGAAGGCCGGGCAATTCATATTGGCAGGAGAGTCAAATGGGAATGGCTATATGATGATGATCGAGGAAGACGGAAATGAAATTTGGGAATTGGTCTCAGAGAGGCGCAATCAAGTGCGGCGACGCATTAGGGCGATCAGGGAAGTTGAAGACGGCATTGTTGCAGTTGCCGATGACAATCCCGAAGGTGCACTTATTAAGGTCAGTTTTGAAGGTGAAGTTCTTTGGGAACGTCAGATCGTAGATGACAGCACTCGCTTTTTGGAATTGCCATCGATGACTACAAGACCAGGCGGGTTTGCAATAGGAGGTTATGGCTATGCCCGCCAGGGTCGCAGTGATCGCTATGTTTGCCTAATTCAAACCAATCTGGATGGGCTTGATCAAAGTCTTAACGTCATACCTTCCGGAAGAAATATCAATGACTACTGCTATGGAATGTCGCGCTTTCGTGATGGAGGATTTATCCTTGCCGGACTAACCTGGGATATCCGAAATAATCCGGCAAGTTACTACCTTCTTATGAATCGAACTAATAGATCGGGCGAACTGAGGTGGCAGACAAGATTTCCGGATCTGGAATTTCCTCCGATGACGCAATCCATTTTCTGGTCAGTAATAGTAGATCCAGAAAATAGAGTTGTTGCTTGCGGTACCAGATTCAATCCCGAGAGTCGTCAAAATGACGCGATCATCATGCGATTAAATCCCGACCAACTTGGACCGAGAGTCATTGACTTTAGCCCGCCGGAAACTGATTTAGTCGTCTTACGTAGGGATTCTATATCGTTTGAAGTCCACGCTAACGCTCGAAACGGTCTTCTCGGAATACAATGGTTCCTTGATAATGTGGAATTGCAAGACGATTCAAGCCAGGTTGTTCGATTTGAGGATTTAGGATTGTTTCAGGTCCGCTGTCAACTCGAGGATGCAGATGGTGGACTGCTTATTATTTGGAACGTTACGGTTTCAAACCTCATCATCTTCTCCCACACACCCGACACGCTATCCCTCACCATCCAGCGCAATAGCGAAATCGATTTCGCCCTCGACTCCGTCGCATACATCGGGGACTTGGAGAATCTGCTGTATGAGTGGATGATTTACGACTCGGCGGCGGTGAGGTGGGAAGAAGTGGCAGGGGATGACCGGATCGGAATCCGGTCCTACGCGTTCAACCGGACTGGCGGCTATGCCCTGAAAGCCAGGGTCTTCGACCCGAACGTCGATCCGGTGCCGGCCGATTCCGTCCAATGGGCGATTCAGGTGCGCGGCGTCATCCGGGCTTATGAGCCGAATCTCCCCGAACTCTCCCTCGAGCCTCGTCAGGAAGCGACCTTCGAACTGATTCCCTTCAATGCCAACAACGATTCCATCGAGTTCTGGTGGTCGCTCGACGGGGAAGAAGATACTCTGTCAATAGAGTCCATATTGTCCATATCTTTTTCTGACACCGGCAGATACGTCGTGAGCGGGTATGCGCGGGAGCGAGTGAGCGAGGAGGATTGGGAGGAGGACGTGCAGAGGTGGGTGGTGAATGTGGGAATGCTGAGTGTGGATGATTTTGGGTTGGATTCCGGCTTTCGCCGGAATGATGATCCCCTCATGATCTCGATTGCGCCGAATCCGTTCAACGATCAGGCGACGGTGACGATTGAACTTGGAGGGCGGGCATTCCTGCCCGCCCTAAGGGCGGACAAGAATGTCCGCCCTCCAAGAGCGCAGGTGGGGGGTCTCATGCCCGTCCGGATCGGCCTCTACGCGATAGACGGGCGGGAAGTGCTCCGCCTCCACGACGGGCAGCTGTCCCCGGGAAGCCATACTTTCGCACTTTCGCACTTTGGCACTTTCACACTTCCCTCCGGCATCTATTTCCTCCGCCTTCAGGCCGGCACCAAATCCCTCGCTGTCAAGGCGGTCATGATGAGGTAGCCTTGGAGGGCGGGATTCATCCCGCCCCGACGGGCGACACATCGGCAACCGGTGAGAAATCTTGAAGGAGCGGAGCGATTTGGCTTGACAATGGGGTCCTAAAGTGTTATGATGTAAAGTGTCGTCTGAGTGAAGTCCTTGGATAGCGTCACGTGAACTGATAGGATTGCGGTTTGACTTTCCTTGCATGTTTCTTCCTTTCAATAGATTAGACGAGTCGGGGGGGGGGGACTCCTATGCCGCTTACTGACCGCTGCTGCCATCGCGCGAGGGCAGTCGGGTGAGCCGGTCTCTGCCCTCGTCCAGCCTCTTCGGCCAACCTGGCGTTGTCCAAGACGCAACCTCCAAGCCTGTCATGCTGGACGGAGTGAAGGATCACGCCCCTCTCTTCGCCCTCGCCTATCAAATAGATCCCAGCCCTTCACCCCGGCTTCGGGTGGCGCCTCGAGCCACCCCGTCCGCGGCCCGCCTATAGTTGGATCCGGCAGATTGCGCCTTGCGCGTCTGCCGTCGCTGAATGCAACACGCAATGCCAACGCAATCCAACTATGAGGCATCGAATGTTTCGCAAAATGACGCTCCTCAGCATCGCCACCGCGCTGGTGATGCTCGTCTCGCTCGCCGCCGCGCCACAGGCATGGGGATGGCAAACCTATGAAATCGAGTGCCGGGACTCCGAGACAGACGAGCCGATCGCAAATGTGATGATCTTCGTCTGGGTGCAGATAGGTCCTGATCCGGAAAATCCCGAACATTGGAACTTCGAATGGGAAGAAACCAATGAAGAGGGGAAGTTGGTCATCATAATGCCTGACGCCCATCCTTTGGCGACCTACTGGCGAGCGGAGTTCTGGTGGATTCCCAACGGTTACAGCATTCCAGGCACTTGGACCAATCCAATGGATGTCTACTACGCCGGCAATGGAAGGTATCTATTCGTGCCTTTGGTTCCAGAATAGGACCATTCTCTCCAAGTGCTCACTGCCAGTATTCCGGGGTCGAAGTCCCCACACGCAATGAAGATGGCGTAAGCAGTCTCCTGCGTCATTCATCTGGGGGGGGCAGAAGACATCTGTCCCCCCCAGGGAAATCATCACAGATACATAGGAAATCACATGCGAATCAACTCAACAATATATATTTTACTATTGGTGCATCAATGTGCACTCTTTGGCCAGCCCAATAACCAGTGGAGTCGTTTTCACACTTCAGGAAATCGTCCTTGCTGGTTTACCGATGTCTTCTATCAACGCGACGGTGATTTAGTACTCTGCGGCGTATTGGGCCCATCGGTAGCAGACTCGGTCGCCACGTCCCATGTATGGATCATGGTGGCAAGTGTTGAGGGCGGTGACGCCGTTTGGGAGGAGCGATATCATCCCGAGCAAAACGGCAATTGGACCTACAGTCCGACCTCTGTAATACAGAGTGATGACGGCGGATGGGTAGTTGGTGGCAGACGGAATGCGCTTGGTAACAATAGCAATCAACGAATGTTTGTGCTGAAAATCGACATCGATCACGATGTGGAATGGTATGGGCTTTATGGCGAGCCTATAGCCAGATGCCAGGCGATTATAGAGTCTAAAGGTGGGATGATAATCGCTGTAGGGAGTACCAGTTCTGGTAACGATAGAGTCGCCTATATTGTGACTATCGATAGCGAAAATGGGGATTTAATCTGGTCGAATGAGTATGACTTCTGCCCGGAATGGAATGCTTTGCGGGAAGTAGAAGGCGGTTTTGTTGTATGTGGCGGAAGTTATTTGCTGAAATTCGATATCAGGGGCGAGACGGTTTGGGTTGAAGACTATGACGCCGGATTTCAGAATATGGTCACTGTTCCTCCTGACGGCTTTGCAATCTGTGGCAATACCCAAAATCAAGTATCTATCTGGCGCATCGCTGCAGATAGAGAGTTGCTTTGGCAACAGAACCATAATTTAAATCTTGGAGGCATCGAGGTAACAAATAGCATAGCGCGCTCAGCTGATGATGGATACTATCTTGTTGGCCATGGCGCTGCATGGATCGTGAGAACATCTGCAGAAGGCAATCTTCGTTGGATGAGATTTGATGAATATGGTACACCAGCAAGGGCTCGGAATGGTGAATATTACTCAGTGGTGATAGATGGAGATGACTCCGCAATTGCTGCCGGTATGGCTCGGACTGACTCGAATCGAGTTGCAGGCATTATAGTGAAAATCACTGCAGATCATTCACCTCCACGACTACTCGAGGTTTGGCCGCGTACAAATCCCTTCACGGCACTATTCGGTAGCGAAGTCGAGTTTGGAGTGCGTGCCGTTGATCCGCAGGGCGATTCGTTGCGGTTTCAGTGGCTGTATGACAACGACATCATCTCAAATGACCCCATTGTCAATATTCGTTTTGAAGACGATGATGGCCGTGATACTGTCATTGTGAATGTTTCCGACGGTGAGTTAAGAACTTCTTATCATTGGCTCGTCCACGTCCGCGACCTGCTCATCGCCTCCCACACCCCCGACACGCTATCTATCACCGTCCAGCGTAATAGCGAGATCGACTTCGCCCTCGACTCCATCGCCTACATCGGGGATATGGAAAATCTCCGGTATGAGTGGATGATTTACGACTCGACGGCGGTGCGGTGGGAGGAAGTGGGAGGGGATGACCGGATCGGAATCCGGTCCTACGCGTTCGACCGGACGGGCGGGTATGCCTTGAAAGCCAAGGTCTTCGACCCGAACGTCGATCCGGTGCCGGCCGATTCCGTCCAGTGGGCGATTCAGGTGCGCGGCGTCATCCGCGCCTTCGAGCCTAATCTCCCCGAACTTTCCCTCGAGCCGCGGCAGGAAGCGACCTTCGAACTGATTCCCTTCAATGCCAACAACGATTCGATTCAGTTCTGGTGGACGCTGAACGGGGAAGAAGATACACTGTCCATATCGTCAATTGTGTCCATTTCATTTCAAGACACCGGCAGGTATGTCGTGAGTGGGTATGCGCGGGAGCAGGTCGGCGAGGAGGCGTGGGAGGAGGACGTGCAGGATTGGGTTGTCAATGTCCATTCTCTAAGTGCTGGACTGGATCCCCGCCTGCGCGGGGATGACGAGGGGGAAAGCGGGGATGACGAGGGGGGAAGTGGGGATGATGATCCCCTCATGATCTCGATTGCGCCGAATCCGTTCAACGATCAAGCGACGGTGACAGTTGACCTTGGAGGGCGGGCATTCCTGCCTGCCCTAAGGGCGGACAAGAATGTCCGCCCTCCAAGTGCGCAGGTAGGGGGTCTCCACCCTGTCCGGCTCAGCCTCTATGCGATAGACGGACGTGAAGTCCTCCGCCTCCACGATGGCCCGCTATCGCCCAGCACGCATCAGTTCAGATTCTCCACTTCGATCAGAATGACATCGGGAGGCGGGATGCCATCGGGAGGCGGGATGCCATCGGGAGTCTATTTTCTCCGCCTTCAGTCCGGCTCCCACTCCCGCACCGTCAAAGCGGTCTTGATGCGGTAGTCTTGCAGGACGTTTCATGGGTGTTAACGTAGGGGCCGAAGCCGCCGTAGGCGCTTCGTGCCCGATAGCAGAGAAGCGGAGCCAGTCCGAATACGCGGGCAAATTATTTTTGGGCGGGCTCGCAAAAACCCTTGACAACTTCCACTTGCAGCCATATCTTGTGAAAACCTTGCCTCGGGCTACGGCTCGGGCTACGGCTCGGGCTACGGCTCGGGCTACGGCTCGGGCTACGGCTCGGGCTTAAGCAGCCCGGGCACATTATCAATCCAAACTGAATGGAGAATGGTATGAGCCTGAGAACGAATCTGTCGCTGGCAGCGCTGGTACTGCTGGCGGTCATCACCCTCTTCGCCGCGCCGTCGGAGGCGTTGGCGCAAGCCCGGTTCATCGGTGTAATCGACTGGCAAGCCCAGGGCAACATGGCAAATGAATCTGTGACCATCGTCGTGCGTACCTATGACCAGTGGGACGTCATGGTTGACGAAGAGGAAATGGAATTCATTGCCAATCAAGGCTTTCAAAGCACATGGTGGGCCGACTTCACGCCGTCATCCTCGGCGGTGCGATGGGAAGCGGAGATCTGGCCCAAGTCGATGTTCGCCACGGACATCATTGCAGGGGAAGGAGAGATTAACTTCGAGGGGGATAATTTCCTCGTCGATCCATTCGTTTATGGACAATGAACGCGGTCAAATTAGTGGGGCGGAGTGCATCTCCGCCCCACTCGCATTTTGTTATCCGAGCTGCCGCTGTTGGGAGGGACATCAAGCCGCCATTTTCCCACTTGGGCTGGATACTAACGACCTTTGCTCTTCTGTTCCTTTTTCATCCCCCAACTCCCGCCCTTTGTCAGCCGGGCGCCTTTGATCTGCTATCTTTCGATAGAGGCAATAGCGAGACCTTCAAAGACATCTACGCCATCCCCGGCGATGGTTTCATCGCCTGCGGAAGTTCGGGCAATTACACCAGCAACCCACAATACATTCCCGGGGTAAGTTATGTCATTCGAATTGCAGCAGATGGACGTCTGATTTGGGAACGGACATATCGATTGGGGGAGTCTTCGCTTTTGGAATCAGTCATACAAACCGACGCAGGAGATTTTATTCTGGGGGGAAGGTGCGATAATGACTTTACCGCAATGCGGTTGGATGCCGAAGGCGGAGTGGTTTGGCAAAGAAGATATGGTGAAGGTCATTGCTATGCGGTGATTGAACTGAAAAGCGGGGCGTTCGTTTTAGCCGGTGTTGGTTATCGAATAGGCAATACATACGAAGGTCTTGCGGTAATGACTGATGCGGATGGCGAGCCGCTCTGGACTACCTACCTAACCGCGGGCCGTTTTGGTCACTTCTATTCTGTTCGGGAGACTGAAGGTGGGGTGTTCTTGGCCGGACATGGAACCCCTGTTAACGGGCGCGGGGTTCCATGGATTGCAAAAATTGGCTTTGATGAGGGAGAGTTGATTTGGGAGCGACGATTCGATGAAATTGATGGTGACAGATTGAGCATGTTCTTCGGTATCGCTTCCTCCCAAGATGGGGGATTTGTTGCGTGCGGCTCCATGCTTTCTGGCTGGCTTGGCTGCCTCTTGAAAGTCGACGCGGATGGCGAAATGCAGTGGTTCAGGAAGTGGAATGAGGAGCGCTATGGCGGGAGCGCCTTCGATATTACTTATGGGCTTGATGGAGGTTATTATGTTGCAGGCAGGCGAGTAGTTCAACCGGGCTGGGAACAGCCCTATGCCTATGCAGTAACGGATGAAGGCATCGGGCGGTGGCTGAGCATCTATGAGATGGAGAACATCCCCCCTTTTGGCATAGATCGAAATCAATTTCATTCGGTAGTCGCGCTCCCCAACGGTGAGATTTGGGCCGCTGGGCAGGCA
>VGIQ01000118.1 GCA_016867835.1 Calditrichota bacterium
GATGACGTCGATCCGCCGATGTAGTAGCCTCCTTCATTGTCGGCGATGATACGCATCCCGGTGTCGTGCCCCGTGCCGCCATAGGTCGTCTGCCACAGCATTTCACCTTCGGCATCGGTGCGCACTACAATGCAGTCTGTGTTCTCGAGGTTCCAGCCGGGGCCATCGCCGATCGCTCCGACTACGACGAATCCCCCACCCGGCAGGGTTTTGACGTCCATCAGCCACTCGGTCCGGTCGTTGTCGATGACCCGGTTCCACTCCATTTGCCCTTCGGCGTTGGTTTTGACCAGCCAGCCGTCCCAGGATACGATCCGGCCCGGCTCTTGTTCATCCTGAACGCTCACTGCTCCGGCAAGCAGGAATCCCCGATCGGCGGTTTCGATGACCTTCATAGCAAAGGCGAAGCGATTGTCCAGTGTGAACCTCCGGATGTCGGCATTCCGGCCTTCGAGATCGGATATGACGAGCATCATCTCGGACTCCTCCATGCCCCCCTCGCCCCATAGCATCCGCTGCCCGGCCAGCACGAGGCGCCGGCCGTCACGGGACATCAGAAGGGAAATCCCATATTCCCCTGATGCGGCTTCGCCGTAGTTCCGCCTCCAGACCACCCGGCCGTTCGCGTCGATCTTCCAAAGCGCAAAGTCATCGTGATGTTCATTGCCGGGATAGTAGGTTCCACCTACAAAGAAGGACCCTTCCGGACCATTGATGACGGAAAACGCCTCGCTATACTCGGTGGCATCGTCCAATACCGAAAACCAGCCTTGCCCTCCGATAACCATTTTAAGTAGTGTAGCACGACGTGCGTCGTTCTGCGGGATCTTGCAGATGCCGGGAATCATCACAGCACCGTCAGCCGAATTGATCACGTCCCGCCCTTCCGACCAATCTCCTTGCGCATGGACGTCCGATGCCATTTGCTGCCTGCCGTCTGAACCGGCAAGAGCGAAATAGGTGTGAGGCACTCCCGGCTCTCTGGTGTAGCCGCTCATCATTAGGTTCCCGTCCCCTATCCGCACCATCCCCCATAGAGAATCATTCGCCGCCGTCCCGTAGGTCCGCGACCAGAGCGAATCAGGCTGTGCCGTTGTCTCCCCCGATGCCATCAGAAGGAGCATCAGGAGCATAAATCCCGAAACAGTCTTCATGTATCCCCCGTCCCGTAACGGTTCTTGACCAAATCTTCTTAGCCTTCAATATACCGACAATTCGGCATTCCGGCAAGTCTTACCGGAAAGCGTTGCCCTATGACAATGCCTCGCTTATCTTGTGTATCTGCAGCGCACCCATACGCCAATACCGGTACCAAACCAGATTGTCTTTTGCCTTTACCAACTGTTGCCATAGTCGGCCGCCCCAATACCGGAAAATCGACGCTCTTCAATCGCATCCTCAAGCGGCAGTTAGCCGTCGTAGATGCCGCAGAGGGGGTTACGCGCGACCGCCATTATGCCGAAACGGAGTGGGACGGCGTGCCGTTCATTCTGATCGACACCGGCGGTTATACTCCCCCTTCGGAGAGCGCTGAGTTGGCCGCAGCGGTTCGCGAGCAGACCCTCATCGCGGCCAGTGAGGCCGATATCCTCCTCTTTGTAGCCGACGCGCAAGCCGGGTCGGATGCCAATGAGCACGAACTGGCGCGCATCGTACAGCGTCGCGCTGCGCCGGTTCTGTTCATTGCCAACAAGATTGACGACATCACCCGGATCGGGCTGGCTTGGGAGATGCCCTCCTACGGGCTCGGCGACGTCCATCCGCTTTCGGCACGGACCGGTTTCCAGGTTGCCGAGATGCTCGATGCCCTGACTACTCGCATCCGGAAGATGAAGCCGGTCCTGCCCGAGGCTTCGGCACCGGAGGCGCTCTCGCTCGCCATTATCGGCGCTCCCAACAGCGGCAAGTCAACCCTCGTCAACCGTTTGGCCGGCGAAGATCGTATGGTCGTCTCGGACCTTCCCGGCACCACGCGCGATGCCATCGACACGATAATCCAATATCACGGCGAACGCATCCGGCTCGTCGATACGGCCGGCTTGCGCAAACGACGGCTCGGTCAGCAGGGCATCGAGTTCTATTCCACATTAAGGGCTTTGAATGCCCTCCAGCGATGCGATGTGGCGGTGATCCTGATCGACGCCTCCCAAGGTCTCACCCAGGGCGACATCCGCCTGGCGCAGCAGGCTGCTGATGCCGGCACAGGCGTCATTGTAGCGGTCAACAAGTGGGATTTGGCGGCTCTGTCGAACGCTGTTCCCGATCCAACGCTGAAGTCTGATCCCGACCGTCTGGCAGACCTCTGGGCAAAGGAGTGGACATCCCGTGCTTCGAAACTGACGTGGGTGCCGTTACTCTTCACCTCTGGTTTGACTGGTCGTAAAGCCGTCAACATCATCGCATCAGCTTTGAAAGTAAAGGCTGAGAGATCGCGTCGGATTCCGACGCCCGAACTGAACGCGACGATCACCCCGCTCCTGCAGCGTTCTCCGCCGCCTGCCGTAAAGGGACGAATGGTGCGCCTGAAGTATGCCGCGCAGGTGGGGACGAACCCTCCGTCATTCGCCTTCTTTTCAAGTCACGCGAACACCGTCGGCGACGCCTATATCCGTTTTGCCGAGCGACTCCTGAGGGAGTCCTACGGCTTCATTGGAGTCCCCCTTCGCATCTCTTTTCGCAACAAGTAAGAGGAGGACTTATCGGCTGTTTCATTTCAAGGGCTTCAATGCCCGTTCTGTCACCATGCCCTTGATTCCTTTCTCCCTTTCCACCTTTCTTCCTTCCTCCCTTGACTTCATCCTTCATACTTTATCCTTTATCCTTTCAAGGCGGCACACTATTTGCCCATAGACTTGGCATATGTGGAGCCTTGGAACGTGACGCCCGAATCCCCTTCCGCTACTGCTATGGGCAATCTGGTGCTGCTGGCTGAAGATGAATGGCTTCTGCGGTGGTCGCTCGAACGCGCCTTGACCCGCCGTGGTTTTCAGGTTATTGCCGCTGAAACCAGCCGGGCTGCGCTCGATGCCGTGGCCAAGCATGAGTTCGCCTGGTTCATCAGTGACTACAAGATGCCGGATATGGATGGCTTGACCGCTCTTGGTGAAGGCCACCGGATGCGCACCTCGATGAAGTTGCTCCTGATGACCGCCTATGGCACCCCCGAGATCGAGCGGACGGCGCTGCAGATGGGCGCAAGATACCTCGCCAAGCCCTTCGAGATCGAAAAAATCGTCGAGATCATCTCCGGCAATTAGCCGTTATATCCCTCCCGCCCAGTTCACGCACTCGCTTTTGCGTGAAAATCCCCATATCTTGAGCCATCTAACCCTTTACGAGGCGGTGTCTGACGCCATTCACGCGCCTTGACTTATCCACAGCATTCCGATACTGACGATATTTGATCCCAAGCCTTGACCCGTCGCTACTCGCTATAGCGGCATCTCTGCTCTGCGCGGCCGCCCTTATCGGGGGGCTGCTTCCGCTCTTCAGCCGTATTGGCGGAGCCGGCTTGCACCGCCTGCTGGCGCTCGGCACCGGGCTCCTCATCGGAACGATTTTCTATCACATGCTGCCCGAGTCGGTTACCGGATCCGGAGCAGCGACATCACTCCTGGCCGGACTGTTGGGTCTCTTCGTGGTGGAACGGCTCGTATTTGCAAGTAAAGTCGAGTCTGAACCGGGCGGCAGCCATAACCTCCTCGGCGCAACAGCCTATTTGGGTCTCTCGATTCATGCCCTCACCGTTGGTCTCGGCATGGCAGCGCAACTGAGCGAACCCGATGCGCGCCTGCCCCTCCTGACTTCACTCCTAATCCATAAGTGCTCCGAGGCTTTTGCTCTCGCGACGATACTTCTGTTGGCCGGGGTGCCACGTTTTCGGGCGATGTTGTTACTCGTGGCTTTTGCCTTCATCGAGCCGCTTGGACTCATCGCCGGCAACGCAGCATATAGCCTCCTCCCCGCAATCGGACAGACCGCCATTCGCGGTCTTGCAACCGGGACATTTCTCTATGTGGCTCTCTGCGATCTTCTTCCCGAAGTCTTTCACGACCCTGAGCGCCGCTGGGCAACGTTGACCCTGCTCTTATCGGGAGTAGCGATCATCGGTCTGCTCTCCGGTCCGGGGCACACTCACTAACTGCAATAGGATAACGGCTTGGATCAACTCCCCCCCATCATAGACATCTTCCTGCACCTCGATCGTTATCTCGGTGCCATACTCGAGCAATATGGACTCTGGACCTATCTCATCCTCTTTCTGGTGGTCTTCTGCGAAACCGGACTGGTTGTCACCCCGTTTCTGCCCGGGGATTCACTCCTATTCGTAGTAGGCGCCTTCGCGGCTGGAGGCTGGCTTGACATCAAGTGGCTCTTCCTCGACCTCGCCGTTGCTGCGATTCTTGGCAACATCGTCAACTACGCTATCGGCAGCCGTCTCGGACCAGCCGTTCTGGAGCGCGATACCCGGTTCCTAAAGCGCGAGTATCTCGACCGGACGGCTGCCTACTTCGACAAGTATGGAGCCACGACAGTCGTTATCGCCCGGTTCCTTCCGATCCTGAGAACCTTCGCACCGTTTATGGCCGGAGTCGGCCGCATGAACTATGCCCGATTCACACTTTACAATTTCGTCGGCTGTCTGGCATGGGTGGTTAGTTTCCTCTTCGGCGGCTACTTCTTTGGGAATATCCCCTTTATGAAGCAGCACCTTACCTGGGTAGTCCTCGGTATCATCGTCGTCTCAGCGGTTCCATCTGTCTGGGCAGTCTTACGAAGAAAAAAGGACCACAGCGCATAAGGATGAAGGTCTTTAGATCTTAAGAGTCCAGTAACTTAAGGATATAGTGAACAGATGAAGTCGAATCCGAAAGTGCAGGAACAGGTTGCGCTTTTGCGGATGTATTGCGGCTCACCCAGGGCGAAGCCAAGGTCTATCTGGCGCTTCTTAGCCGGGAGGGGCTAATGGCGTCGGAAGTGGCGCAACCCGCTTACTCGCTAACCGCTTATCCGCTTACTCGCTTATCCGCTTACTTTTTCCTTGACATCTTCTCCTCCGCGTCCCCCGTGATTACGCGACGCTGCAGTCCGGCGTCAGTTCCGCGCGAACCGGAGACACCGTTCTCGTGGCGCGCGGTGTCTATCGCGGCAATGGCAACCGCTGGGTCGAGATTCGCACCCGGTTAACGCTCCTTTCTGAGGAAGGTCCCGAAGTAACTATCGACGCCGGCAGCAGGTCCGCTGAAGAGGCTGGTATGAGCCGTCTCTCGACGCGTACCAGTCTGGAACCTGATGCAGACGTCGTCGATATCGGCTACCACTACAACCCGGACGATTTTTCCTTCAATAACATCATCTTCGGCTACGTTACCGACTTTGCCACCGACGAGCCGCTCGAAGGCGCTGTCGTCAGGATCGACAACGGCCGCCAGACAACCTCCGACGCTGAGGGATACTACCAGTTCATTCGCCCGTTGATAGGCGACTTCGTCATCAGCGCATCGGCTCCGGGCTACAATGAAGAGGTCTTCGGCGGACAGCGGATCGGCGAGACCGACTCCCTCCAGATAGACTTCGCCTTACTTCATCCGGAATTCGCTCTTGCGCCTGAGGAGATCAACATCGAACTAATCCAGGGTAGTCGCGTCGAGGAATCGCTCACTCTGGTCAATGCCGGCAACGGCCCACTGGAGTGGACCGTTCGCAAGCACCTGCCGGAAGACCAGAAACTTGCCTCGCTCACTCAGGAGGGCAGTCTGCCTGCCGCCCAAGGCGCAGGTGCCGATCAGTTGACCGCGCTCACCTTCGCCGCGGGGAGTTTCTATGTGGCTGGATCGTCCGAAGGCGCGAGATGGATCTACGCTCTCGATCCGGGTGGCGAGCGTTTCGCTCAGTTTCGTCAGTTGGGCTGCTCGCGTGATGGAATGAGCGGACTTACTTGGGACGGCAACTGGCTCTGGGGCGTCGATGACGACACCGTCTATGCCTTCGACCGCGCCGGCAACCTGCAGCGGAGATTTCCTTCGCCGCTCGCAGGATCCCGGTATGTTGCCGTGGTTCGGTCTGGTGCTGTTCAGATACTTCTGCTGGCCGGGATAGAGACTGATGTAGTTGGCTGCGACGTTATCGGCAATTCGCTCGGACCGTTGATCGACAGACAGGGTTTAAGCATTGGCGGTATGGCGCTGCTGCCCGAAGATAAAGGTGATGATACCTTGCTCGTCCTGCATCAGCCCCCTGGCGGCTCAAGCGTGTCATAAGATCGGTATGGCGACAGGCGATACGCTGCGCTGGGGCGTTCTCGAAGCCGAAGAAGGCGGTCGTCCGCTCGGACTCGCGCTGGCTAATGGCCTCTCGCCCTCGGTCATCAATTTGATCGCCATCCAGGAGGTATCGAACGACCCCGGCACCGACCGCATTACCATATGGCGGGCAGGGTCCGATGTCAGTTGGCTTGCGGCTTTGCCTCGATCCAGCACCCTCCGCGCCGGGGGAGAGCGACGGATTGGATTCACCTTCGATGGCCAGTCACTCCCGGTCGGCGTCTGGCGCGCCCGGCTTCTCTTCGGGCACAATGCACTTCCCTTTCGCAGCGAAATCCCGGTAACACTCACCGTTCTTGAGCCTGATCTTGCGCCTCTGTCTGACATCTTACCCCTCAGTCCAGCAACGATGAAGGTCAGTCCGAATCCGTTCAACGGCTCGCTGACCTTGATTATGGAACTTCCAACCGGGAGCCGGGTCGCCATCGATCTGCTCGACCTCCAGGGTCGGGTCATCGCAGTGCTCTATGAGGATTTCGTTCCCGCCGGACGGAAGGCTGTGGCATGTGATATCGGGAATGTCGCCGCCGGGCTCTACATCATCCGGATGACGCACTCTAAGGGGCAGGTATTGACCCGGGTGGTTCTTGTGAAGTAGAATTAGGGCTTAGGGCTTAGGGCTTGGGCTTGGGGCTTAAGGTTAAGGGCTTTGGGTTTGGTTGTGCCGTCAGACACTCTCACCCGACGGCACAACCTTTTTGCCACAATCGGCACAGCCGTAATTGACTTGCCGTACGCTTTGACCTATATTGAAGTAGGTTAGGCTCTTGACTTGGGAACTGCTCTCCAGAAGCCACAAGCCTAAACCCCTAATCCTAAGGCACTCAAATGTCAGGACAAATTAAGCGCCTTCTGCCGCTGGTTATGCTTCTTTTGGGCACCGCCAGCGCAGACGCCGTGCCTCAGACCGATGTCGTAGGCTACTGGCGCTTGGACCTTCGCCCCGGATATAACCTCGTCGCGTTTCCGGTTCTTCCCAATACTCCGACGCCGCAGGAGGTCTTTGGGGACCTATTAGGCGCAGCCGAGATAACCGCCTGGGATAGCCGGCTCGGACGACACCGCGTAGCCCGTTACAACCCCCAGTCTGAGCGCTGGGAGGGCGATCTCTTCCTTCTAGCGCGCGGCATCGCTTATTGGGTCAATTTGACCGGCGTTCGCCGGGAAGGCGTCCGGTTGCTCGTCACCGGCAACCCCGAACTCTATACCCGTTTCAGATGGTCTTCACTCGGAATGGGCTGGAAGTTCTACGCCCCGACGTTCGGTCGCCTGCAAGACCTATCCGACTTGCCGCCCGAAGGTGGAGTAGATATCCTGCTCGGCTGGAATACCGACTCCCATCGGTTTGAGATGGCCACGGCGCGTCCAGGCGGCTGGCAGTCGGCATCGTTTGACCGGTTGGAACCAGACCGGGCGTACCTTGCCCATCTGACCCGTCAGGCCCCGCGTGAAGCCGGTCCGCCGACTTTGCTCGAGTCGTTACAAGATCGGCAGGTCGATCCAGAACCCCGCCGGGATCCAGGTGTTGCGCCCGACTATCTCCTTCCACCGCGGCCTCTGGTCGTGGGAAACCTGCATGGGCAGCCGCTGCGCAATCCTGACGGCAATCACCTTGAAGGCGGATTCGCCGTTCACGTGGTCCGCGAAACTGTCCGACCCGGCAACGAAGGTGAAGTTGAGTTGATACCGGAATACCTCGATCGGTTCACCATTGGCGATGGCAATGCTCCCAATGGCCGGTTTCGCATACCTCTCACGATGAACAATGAACCGAACGGCCTCGCAATCGGCGACCGGATCTACTTGCTTGTCCGCGCCCGGGGCGGCGAGACGCAGTCAAACACGTTTGAAATCGTCGAGTCCGGCAATCGATTGAGCCTCGATCAAATCCCCGATCTCGACTTTGCCGAACCGCTCTCGCAGCCGGGCCATCCGCCGCTGCCGCCCGACCGGTTTGCTCTCGGTTCTATCCATCCCAATCCGTTCAACGAGCGTTTTGCCTTCGATCTCAGTCTGCCCGAGCAACGGGCG
>VGIQ01000119.1 GCA_016867835.1 Calditrichota bacterium
ATAGGGCGGACAGAAATGTCCGCCCTCCGGACGCGATAAATCGCGCCCCTACCAATGCATTGTCCACCTTCGGTGTCTCTGTTCCAGTCCGGCCTGCGCGGGAATGACGGAATCGGCGGATCGGAATCCGCCCCTACGCGGGAATGACGCCTCCGGGTTCCCGCCTACGCCCGCTTCCGCTTGCCTTCGACCGGCACGAGCCGCGGTTCGCCTTTGCCTTCGACGGCTTCACGGGTGATGACCACTTCGCCGATACCCTCGAGATCGGGCAGGTCGAACATAATCCCCGTCATCACCATCTCCACGGCGGAGCGAAGCGCCCGCGCTCCGGTGTCGCGACGGATAGCCTCGTCAACCAGCGCGTCGAGCGCGTCGGGAGCGAACGTGAGTCGGACGCCTTCCATCTCGAAGAGCCGGGCATATTGTTTGACGAGGGCGTTCTTCGGCTCGGTCAGGATGGAGTGAAGCGCTTCCTTCGAGAGGCGGTCGAGCGTCGCGACGACCGGCAGCCGTCCGATCAGTTCCGGGATGAGACCGAACTTGAGCAAGTCCTCCGGCTGGGTCTGCTTGACGAGGTCGTAGTAGCCCATCCGGCGCCGTCCACGGACTTCGGCCTCGAAGCCCATTCCGAGGTTGCCGAGCCGGTTGGAGACAATCGAGTCGATGCCCTCGAACGCGCCGCCGCAAATGAAAAGGATATTGCGGGTGTTGATGGAGAGGAGCCGCTGCTCGGGATGCTTGCGTCCGCCCTCGGGAGGGATCGAGGCGATGGTGCCTTCAAGGATCTTCAGGAGCGCCTGCTGAACGCCTTCGCCCGAGACGTCGCGGGTAATCGAGGTCGAAGCCTCCTTGCGCGCGATCTTGTCGAGTTCGTCGAGATAGACGATGCCTATCTCGGCTTGGGAGATGTCTCCGTCAGCGGCATGATATAGGCGCACGAGGACGTTTTCGACGTCTTCGCCGACGTAACCGGCTTCGGTCAAAGTGGTGGCGTCGGCGATGGCGAAGGGGACTTCGAGGAACCGCGCGAGGGTTTGGGCGATCAGCGTTTTGCCGGTGCCGGTCGGGCCGATCAGCAGGATATTGGACTTGTCGATTTCGACGTCGGAGTCGATCGAGCCGGCCGAGATGCGCTTGTAGTGATTATAGACCGCGACGGCAATCTTTCGCTTGGCATCCTCCTGGCCTATGACGTAGTCCGAGAGGCGCTGGTAGATCTCGCGCGGTTTTGGGATGCCGCGCTTCAGCGACCGCTTCTGAGCGACGGCCAGTTTGACCACTTGCTGGGCATTGGCGACGCAGACGTCGCAGATCGCTGCGCCGGGACCTTTGACCAGCACTTTGGTCAATTCGATCTGCCGCCCGCAGAAGGAGCAGCGTTCGGGTGGAAGAGGAGTTGGTTCCAAGGATTTGGAAATTGGATTTTAGAGATTGGATATTGAACACTGAGTTGGGGTCCAGTAACCTAACTCGATAGCGGCCTTATCCGTGTCAATCGTGCGCTTATGACCACGAAGCAACCGCGGATCCGGTCACCTTGCGACGCGATAAATCTTTGCACCAAATTAGCCTTATCTGCGGGCGCCATACCCGCTAACCGTAATAAAATATAAATGGGTGCAGATAATTGTGGTATTCTCCAGTAGGGCAGGCATTCCGGCCTGCCCTTTGGACGGACAAGAATGTCCGTCCTACTGATGCTACTATTTGATGCCCCGATTAATAATACCATTCGAGGCGAGGCGATGTCGAAATATCTTATCGCCGAATCCCTTGTCCGCAGCAAGGATTATGGATTGCACCTTATCAGCCTTGTGTAGAACTTGATCATCTCTGATGCCGGGAGAATCGCTCGCGATGAACTCAACTCTATGACCGGAGTTCCTTAACGCCACGACGATCTGCAAGTCGGCGTTCTCGTCGGCAAGAAACTTCAAGCGGAAGCGATCTCAACTGGAATGACTGTCTCGCTTCCAAGCATTTCCGCCGCATAGGCAAGCGCTGCCTGAACTCCATTGCGGGTTAAAGTCGGATGGGCGGCAAGCAATTGTTCGATGCTCTCACCGGCAGCGAGATTTTCGAGGATGAACTCTACTGTAAGGCGTGTGCCTACAATGACCGGTTTTCCCAGCATCACATGAGGGTCAATGACTATTCGAGGCATATTCCTCCCGATACGATTTAGGCTTGCGTCCTTGTGACGGTGCGGAGACGCGCCTACTTCTTCTTCCCCTTTGCGGGTGCGTGTTCCTTTGTCTTGGCTCCGTTCTCGCCGCGGGAGGCAATCACCTTGTCGATCAGCCCGTAGGACTTCGCCTCATCGGCCGACATGATATAGTCACGATCGGTGTCTTTGGCGACCTTGGCGAGGGGCTGCCCGGTTGCTTCGGCGAGGATGCCGTTCAACTTGTCGCGCGTCTTCAGGATTTCGCGCGCGTGGATGTCGATGTCCGACGCCTGCCCCTGAATCCCGCCCATCGGCTGATGAATGATGATCCGGGAGTTGGGCAGCGCCGAGCGCTTTCCTTTCGCACCGGCCGCCAGGAGCAGCGCTGCCATCGAAGCGGCGTGCCCGACCGCGATCGTCGCCACGTCGCACTTGATGTAGCGCATTGTGTCATAGATAGCCATTCCCGACGAAACCAGCCCGCCCGGCGAGTTGATGTAAAGTGAAATGTCCTTGTCGGGGTCTTCGGCTTCGAGGAAGATCAACTGTGCGATCACCAGCGACGCCACGGTGTCGTCGATGCCGCCGGCAATGAAGACGATTCTCTCCTTAAGCAGCCGGCTGTAGATGTCGAAAGCGCGTTCGCCGCGACCGGTCTGCTCGATCACCATCGGAACGAGGTTCATAGATTGTTTCTTATGTAGATAGGTTGACTTGCGAAAGGGCGATCTGGAAGAGGGCTTTCCGCCCAAATCTAACTGTATAAGATACGCCGACTAGGCAGGCGTTGCAAGCGCGGATCTGGTGCGAGCCGGCAGAGTTGGTGAGGTTGAGGTGGAGGGGGCAAGGAAGGGCCTGTTCGGCTGGAAGTTCGAGAATACCTTCATGGAACCTACCAGACCTATGTGACGCCCTCCGAAGAGGTTGGCGGCGGCATCGGGCTGGCGGAGAGGGTTCAAGCGTCGGCGTCGCCGGGAGTCTAATCGAGGTGGACGAATCGAGGGCTACCTGCAGAAAGCGATTGCCGCGGGGGCTTCGGTGGCCGTGCCAAAGACGGAGATTCCGGGGCATGGCTGGTTTGCGCATCTTCTTGCGCCGGACGTGAACACCGTGGGGCTGTTTCAGAGCGGGCATCAGCAGCAGATCTGAGTCCCCGACTGTAAGGGGATTCGGAAACCGATGTCGGTTCAAGGGTGAGGGGTTCCAAGAGCATCGCGGGCGGGATGAATCCCGCCCTTTATATTCCTGCTCCGTATAAACCCATCTTGGAACCAGGGACTTCACAGCTCCAACAGCATTATCTCCGGCGCTACGATAACGAAGGACGGGCAACACTGGCTTGCTCTTAATACCCCCCTGCAGTCCCCCACAAAGCAAGGCGTTGTATCAGTTGGTTCTCGCACACTTACATCTTGTGCTACTCCCATCTCACATTAATCCTCATTCGAAAGGAACCACTCGACAAGGTATATGTTTGGAGGTAACCGCCAGCCGCAGCAAGTGCGCTCATACGGAAACTTATCCTCCCCATCACTTCGTAAGTCGATACATCCTCATCATAGAGCCTGAATGACCACTCATTCACAAGGCTGGCGAATCGGTAGGGAGTCGGCAAATTCCACTGAAGTGGTAGATCACTGGGACGAATGTCCTGCACAGCAGCAGTGCTAAGCAGTATGTTACCAGCGGCATCACAAAAGTCGATTTGAGGGTCAGGCGCTGATAGTGCATCCCAAGCCGTCCCATCCAGTCTTGTCCAAGGGATGTCATTTAGCAGGAACGCCTCGAGATAGCATGAGCCGGGCGTAATAGTTATCGACTTTGTGATGGTATCAGCGCGCGCAGTGGTCGCATTGGAGGCGATCAAACGGATGCTATACGTGCCACGGGTAGTGTATGTAATCGACGGATTTTCTTGAGTCGAAGTGCGACCGTCGCCGAATTCCCATTGGAATCTATCGGCATAGAGGGAGCGATTAGCGAAGGTGATTTGGGCGGGAGTAGCAGTAGCGCCGGACCATGTAAATTCGGCAATTGGATCCGGCTGAAGGATCGTAATCACTTTTGTGAGGCTCGCGGACTTGCCAGAAACGCTATCTGTCGCAGTCAATGTGACCTGAAAACTCCTTGCCGTCTCGAAAACGTGAGTTGGATTTCGCTCTGTGGAACTATTGCCGTCCCCGAAGTTCCAACTGTAGCGATTTGCATTCGACGATTGATTGGCAAAGGTGACTCGTGCAGGTGCGACGAGATCGCCGGACCAGGTGAAATTGGCAGTCGGATCGGGGGCAGGTGATGTGGGATTGCCGTCATCGCTCGAGCAACCGATGAAAAGCAACAGAACGAGGAACGGAAGTGCGAGTGAAAGAAAGCCAGATGGCGCAGAGGACTTCATTTCGTTTCCTTTTGCGATATCAGAGGAATAGGAAGGGGCTTCCAATTGAGCACCAACATATGGTCTGTAATCCGAGGAGTCAACTCTTGGGCGCGACATTAAGATATCTGGGGGGGCTTTATCCATCACTTATCAATACACATCTACGGCCACTCAAAGCCCCAACAGCATTCTCTCCGGGGCTTCTACGCACTCCACGATCCGCTTCAAGAACGTAACCGACTCCCGCCCGTCGATCAGGCGGTGGTCGTAGGAGAGCGCCAAATACATCATGTGCTGCACCTCGATCCGGTCTTCGCCGATAGCCACCGGCCGCTTCTTGATGCCATGCAAACCCAGTATGGCAGCTTGCGGCGGGTTAAGTATCGGCGTTGAGCGCATCGAGTCGAAGACATAGAAACCTCCATACGAGAAATGGTCAGACTGGGACCCATCGATTCAATTGACGCCGGCCAAGGACTTCTCACCGACGACATAGAGCAATATGGCGCCTCTGGCTCCCAATTACAAGAGTGACGGCTCCATTCCCACAAAATTTCCCGCCCGCTGTGGAGTGATCTGCTGAGAGCGCAGTGGGGCCAGCCTTCTCGCCTGCCCCACTTAAATTCTAACTCCTCAATTCCTTAATGCCGATCTCTCCAGAGTAGCCTCACCACTTCATACCGATTCGCACGGCTGCATTGCCTCGCAAGGTGCCCACCGAGGCGCTCATCGTCCGCGTTTTTGCGTCGCCGCGCCCGGCGTCTATGGCGCTGAAGAGGTGGTTCAGTATCAAACCTCCGACGAACAGAACGGCTTGATTGCGCGCCAGATCGCTGCGCAGCCGGACGCCTTTGAACTCGAGCCGGCTGCCGTCCGAGTCCCATTGCCAGCGGTCGCCCTCGGCCAGATACATGCGGTCGAATTCGCGATCCTGCAGCCGCCGGTGGTTATACTCTCGCTCGTTCATCCAGTTGCCGATATCGACATAGTATTGATGATCGCGGTCGGCCGAGACCCCGGCATGCTGACGGGCGAATTGGCGGTAGTCATCTTCCAGCCACGAGGCATAGAGTCTCAGACCGAGGACGCCCGCCAGGAGCGTTGCCTCGGCGGTCATAAAGGCGTATCCTACGGTCTTGCGACCCTGCGCGATCTGCCCAAATCCGGGCAAAAGAAGCGACTGAATGAACCCGCTCCCGGCGGCTTTGGGCGGCGTTGCCGGTGGCTTTTGGGCCAGCGGCATTGCGGCTCCCTCAAGCGCCAGGAAGGTGCAGACTGCCGCCGGCAGCACGAAACGCCTCAGCAAGCGATTCGTCACCACTTGAAGTTCAACCCCGCGAGCGCCATCCGCTTGCCGCCGTATTCGTAGGACCGGAAGCCGACCTCGGCTTTGGCTTTCATCCGTATCGCCCGCACTGCAAAACTGGCGTGCAAGGCCGATGCGACGTGGTTCAGCATCGCGACCTGAATGGCAATCGCCGAGCGTTCGAGCATCTGGTTCGACTCATAGCGCATATCCATATAGCGCTCGGAATTGAGCGACCGGCCGTCAAAGTAGGGCGTTCCGGGATCGTCGCCAAACCGGTCGTCCCATCCGAAGCCGAATTGCCGGATATATTTACCGATCATCTCGTAGTATTGCTGGTCGTCCGAAGATGAGCGGTTGCGGTCTTCACGGGTCGGCATTTCGTGCGTGAAGCCAGTCGAAGGCAGGTAGTGAATCTTCACGTCCCACTCTTCCGCCACCCACTCCGGCTCGCTGCGGGTATATGCCCCCGAATCGCCCCACTGCGGACTGATCGCCAGGTCGTATTCAACACGCCGGTATTCACCTTCTGTGAAGTGCGCATCGGCGTATTTCTTGAACTCCTTGTCCTGGTCCATTCCCTGGTTGTAATAGAGGATGACGCCGGTCCAGGCGGCGGCTTCGATAGCCAGAAAGGCTGCCGCGCGCCAGTTTAGCCCGGCGTAACGTTCGCCCATTCCGGGGAGGATCGCCGAGAGGATGAGCGCCTTGCCGGGGTTCAGTTCCTCCACGCCTTTGCCGGCATCTTTTTGTGCTGCGCTTGCCGACGGTGTCAGCCCGGTGAGCGCCAGCGCCGGCACGGCCTCGTCGGGATTGAAGAGCATCCGGCTGAGGGGTTCGCTCCCGGCCGCAACGGCTGACGCGGCCAATGCCATGGTGAGAGCCAGTCCGACGGCTTGATACTTAAAATGTGCCTTCATCGAATTGATCAGTCCTTGATTGAAAGGTCTCTTGTGTTGTGCTGTCATGGTGAGAAATTACAGGTAATCGAACAGCAGCGTTACATACCATCTCCACTCCCGGCCGTAAGTCTGCCGGATGGGGCCTTCGACGACCGCAAACCGGTCGAGTCCGTAGGCGGCGGTCAGCGCGAGGTTGGTCGGGAAGCCATACCAACTGAACATCTTGAGCCGCAATTCCGCTCCCGCATCGCGGCGTAGTTCGGCGTTCGTCAGCCCTCTGTTCCAGGCATCGCCGGCTTCGGCAAAGAGCGTTCCGGTCAGCCGGTCGAAGTGCACCGGCCCCACAGACTGTGCAACGCCCACAAGAATGGGAAAGCGGAGCGAGAGCCTCACTGCAGCCCGGCGCGTCCCGCCGAGGCTGTAAAAACTATAGCCGCGAAGTCCCTGCAATCCGCCCTGGTAGAGGTTGAAGAAGGGATCGACCGGGTCCGAAAGCCAGCCTCCCATCAGGCGCGGATTGAGCACTACCTTACGCCATAGCGCCCAGTAATAATCGAGGTCGCCTTCGATACGGAAGTAGTTGTAGGGCTTATAGACTTCGAGCAGGGTGTATTTGTCCTGATCGATTTCGAAGCCTTCGATAAACCGGTTGTTCTCCCGCGCGGCTTCGATCCAGCCCTTCCAGCCTCCTACGGGATGAATGTCCATTCCCGCCGAGCGGGTCCTCATATCGCTTGACAGATTCAGCAGGTAGGCTGTCCCCCGCATATAGGTGTAGGTGAATGTCCCGCCGTCGTCGAAGCGGAGGTCGGCTTTGTAGTTCGAATAGCGGAGCGCGCCGGTGAGCATAAAGTCGTCACCGAGTGGATGCCTCCCGCCGACATCGACTTCGCCGAGGTTGAAGGTGTAGTCGATGGCATACTTCCCGAAGACCGGCACCGCGATGCTGTCGGCGCCGCGATGCTCCCACCGCTCGCCGACGATGACAAACGGATCGTCGAAATGCTCCCGGCGGTGTCGCGTGATGTTATAGGCCTCGAGAAACAGGGTCGGAGCAAGAACGCGGTAGTCGGCGGCAAGATAGAGATCCCGGTCGCCTTCGCCGTTGATCTGGGCGCCGCCGAACAGTGAAAGGCGCTCCAGGAACTCGTTGGTATAGGCGTAAAAGCCCGGCTTGAACCGACCGTAGTCCCACGCGATGCGGGGGAGTATGAACAACTTGCCGAACGGCGTAGCATAAGGCTTCGCAGCGGACGCGACCGTCGTCGGAGGCGTCAGGTCACGCTCCCGACGGTCGGTCTCCCGCCGGGGATAGGTCATCGCCGATTCGGGAACAGTTGTCGTCGAGTCGAATAGATGGATACCGTAGCCGTTGGGTCCAAAGGAAGCATAGGCGACCTGCCCGCCGGCACCGAGCGAGGGCTGAAACGCCCCGCCGGTTACGTTGGAGAGTGCCTCCGGCTCGCCGCCTGCGATGTG
>VGIQ01000120.1 GCA_016867835.1 Calditrichota bacterium
ATGACCAGATGTAGTCGAGATTGTCGAAGTAGTCGCTATGCGCCACCGCGATGATGGTCACTTCGGTGCCGCGAAGGACCTGAAGGAGGGTGTCTTCGGGGGACCAGGCGATGAAACTGGGACCCAGAATGTCGGGCTCCAGTTTCATTATGAAGCCGTCGTAGTTGCCGTTTTGCCGCAAAGGAACGGCTCCGCAAACCACAAATTCGTCTTGCCGGGTAGCAACCACCGAAGCAAACGATGTCATCCCCTCTCCGAAGCGCACATCTTCAGCAAGGTTGTAGATGCCCCGCCACCTCACCGCGCCGTCGCGGTTGATGCGCAGTGCGGCGGGGAAATTGGCGTCGTTTACTCGACCGATTCCCGCCAGCAAGAATCCCCCGTCGCGCGAGCGAGCAATTGCTTCATAAACATCACGATTATATGGCTCTCTGTAAATAATTCGCCATAATCGCTCCCCATTGCTGTTCACCTTAATGAGCGTTGGTCCTGGATCCTGACCGGAATTGCGTCCCACCATAGCGAATCCACCATCTCTGGCTGAGGTCATAGAATAAAATGAAAATGGTGGAATATCGTTATGGAAATGCTCCCAGAGAATTTGCTGGCCATCAAGCGATACCTTAATCATCCAGGCGAATCTTTGCAAGGCGTTATTTCTTGGCTCGCGCGTCGCTCTAAATCCGGCCCCGACGATGCCGCCTTCTGCTTCTCTCAGAGTGTATATTTCGCCTATTTCTTCACGTTCATATCTATTATGCCATAGTTCTTCTCCCTCTCCATTGGTGCAAACCAAACCGGCATGGTAGGGAAATCCGGCATTCTCTCTGCCACCAAAAAGAAGCCTGCCGTCTTTAAGCTCAATAACTGCGTTGAATCGTCCCCCGACGTAATCGCCACTCCAAAGTTCCTCGCCTTCCCCATTGATGCGCATGGCATGTTGATATCCCTGATTGCTCCCACAAATGATAAAGTGGCCGTCGTCTGTTTCAATTATGGATTGTGCAGTGGCTTGCTCATCTCTATTATAGACGCGTCTCCATATAACATTGCCTTCAGGATCGGTGCGAACGACGAAAATGTCCCCCGGTGTCAACTGGCTCACTGATGGCGTATTGCCGGTGGCTCCACACATAATGAGTCCGCCGTCGGATACTGCGTAAATATCAATAAATCTCTCATGGGCATCGGCACCGTAATGATGCAGAAATGCCACCGGCGGCTGGGCGCAGAGATTGAAGGCAATCCCCATCCCCAGTCCAACTAGAACGGAGAATATTCGCATTTGATTTCCCGGTTGTATGGGATCAGAAAGCAGGCCGGGCGCCGAATGCGGAAGATACCTCATCGGCGCCCGGCGCATCACCTATAGCAGGTCGAACTCAACATCCAGAACATTCGGATTTTGGAAATTTACATTGTCACCGTCCTGGATGGTGGAGGGATTGAACCGGGTTGTCGGCGTTGCTACCACTTCCCAAGTGACCGAGGCAGCGTCAGGCGCGAAATCGACCTCGTAGAAGGCCTGATTGCCGATTACATCGTCCAGCACCATCGGCACCTCGTCGAGGATGGCGCCGAATTGATCGCAGGTGATGACGGTTAGGCTGACACCTTGGTCGCCGTCATCGTCGTTAACGATCGCTGAGAAGGGAACCGCCATTGCTTCTCCCGGCGCAGCGAAGAGGGTGAGGGCCGCCAGCAGCACCAGCGCTGCCAGCGACAGATTCGTTCTCGGGCTCATACCATTCTCCAGTCAGTTTGGATTGATAGTGTGCCCGGGCTTCTTAAGCCCGAGCCGTAGCCCGAGCCGTAGCCCGAGGCAAGGTTTTCACAAAATACGGCTGCAAGAGGAAGTTGTCAAGGGTTTTTGCGAGCCCGCCCATAAATAGTTTGCCCGCAGATACGAGCCATTCCGCCACCATGCAAACGGGCACGAAACGCCTGCGGCGGCATCGGCCCCTACGTTAACACCCATGAAACGTCCTGCAAGACTACCTCATCATGACCGCCTTGACAGCGAGGGACTTGGTGCCGGCCTGAAGGCGGAGGAAATAGATGCCGGAGGGAAGTGTGAAAGTGTGAAAGTGTGAAAGTGTGAAAGTATGGCTTCCGGGCGATAGCGGGCCGTCGTGCAAGCGGAGCACTTCCCGGCCGTCGATCGCGTAGAGGCCGATCCGGACAGGCATGAGACCCCCTACCTGTGCACTTGGAGGGCGGACATTCTTGTCCGCCCTTTGGGCAGGCAGGAATGCCTTCCCTCCAAGATCAATCGTCACCGTCACCTGATCGTTGAAGGGATTAGGTGCAATCGTAAGCGAGAGGGGATCATCATCCCCGCTTCCCTCCTCGTCATCCTCGCTTTCCCCCTCGTCATCTCCGCGCAAGCGGGGATCCAGTCCCGCACTTAGAGAATGGACATTCACCACCCATCTTTGCACATCCTCCTCCCATTCTTCCTCGCTCACCCGCTCCCGCGCATATCCGCTCACGACGTATCTGCCGGTGTCATCAAACGAAATGGACAAAATAGACGAAATGGACAGAGTATCTTCTTCCCCGCCCAGCGTCCACCAAAACTCGATGGAATCGTTGTTGGCATTAAAGGGAATCAACTCGAATGCAAATTGCTGATCCGGCTCAAGATCAACGGCTTGTCGCAGCGGTCGATAAGCCCTAATGACACCTCGGACATCGATCCGCCAGAGCAAGCTGTCATGAACAACTTGATCAGTTACGACGACCTTCAGGTCATAGCGGCCGGTGCGGTCGAAGAGCAAGTAAATCTGCCGCTCCAGGCCGCCAACATCATTCCACTCAAGCGCAGAATGGTCAAAGAGCCGCCACCGCGCAGATACTGCCTCCAAATCGCCAATATACCGGACGTCAACTCCAAATTCGACTTCCGAATTGCGGCGAAGGACGAGATTTAGAGTATCAGGTTGCGAGGCCGAGATGTAGAGATCGGTGACCGTCACCCGCCAGGTGAGAGCAATCAAATACATATCGGTATAAGCCTGGCAGACGACACGTTGGACGCCGAGCGAATCGAACCGGATGGTTGTCGAATCGTCGAGCGAGACCAAAGTATCATTCAGAGTCCAGCGATAGGCTATATCAAGTTGATCCGGGCCATGCACGACAACACTGAAATCGACCGAATCGCCCGGAAGAACAGAAAACATGGTATCCCGCGGCGTCCATTCGACAAATTGCGGAGGAATGAACTCCGGCTCAAGTTTCATGAGCAGGCCGTTCTTGCCTCCGCGGAAGCCATCCTGCGTGACCATTCCGGCGCCAATAAGTGAATTGTCGTGCCCCAGTATGACCGCCATAAAGTAATTGACGTCCTGCTGGACGCCTTCCAGATATTCGCGCAAATCATAGACTTCAGACCAGGAAATGGTGCCGTCTTCGCGCAGCCGCAGGGCGCGGGGTTGCGTCACCTGGGCATCGCCGCGGGCAGCATCCCAACCGACCAGCATATAGCCGGTCGGGAAGGCGCGCGAAATGCTCCGCGTCTCGTCGTCATAGACGATGTCCATGCGCTGCCACGTGACCATTTCACCATCGGGGTCGATGACCATCCAAAGATGATCCTGACCGCTTTGCCCATCGCCCCGCCAGAACTGCCCGCCGCAAACAAAACCACCGCCATCCGGAATCGTTACCATACCGTAGGAATATTGATTCTCCTGGGGGTGATGGTAGTTGAGCCAGATGGTATTGCCCTCAAAGTCGGTCTTCGCTATCAACAACCGCCAGATCGGCTGATTGTTGGCAAAATAACCCCGACCAGAGGCGACGATTCCTTCCCCGGCTTCCTTGAGCGAAGTGAACGAATCGGAGGTTCCTTCGCCGAAACGATCATCCCAAATAGGATCGCCGTCGCGACTGATGCAGAGGAGAAAAGCGCGTCCGGAGGCGCCGCCGCAAAGGACATAACTGCCGTTCTTTAGTTCGATGACGGCTTGAGCCGTGCCGGCGAAGTAGGTGCGAGACCAGATGAGGGCTCCATCTTCATCGAAGAGGGTTGCCAGGACGTTGCCGTCCGATCTGCCAACCACGAGATACTCGGCGTCATCGGTCTCGATCACGGCATTGGCATCGTCCATACGATCCACCGCGCCCCAGGTGCGCGTCCAAATCAGGCGTCCGGCATCATCGACCTTAAGCAGTATGTTGTCTTGAGTCGTGTCCGGAGTTACCCAGCGGCCCTTGGTGACGCCGCAGGCGACGTAGTTCCCATCGGAGGAGGCATAGATGTCCATCAGCCGTTCGATCCGGCCCAAATCGTAGGAATGAACCCATTCGACGGCCGGTTGGGCAAGAATCGACTGCACTGCACCGAGCAACAGCCCCGTCAACACCGATAATGGTAATCCGAGTCTGTCCATTGCTCATACCTTTAATTGATATTGCTCAGTGCAGAAAGTTCTTGCAATATCATGCTGAATAGAGTGAAGCATCTCGTCTGGATGAGACCCTTTGCTTCGTTCAGGGTGACAAAATGTTACTGCACCAATTACTAAGCAGTGCATATTATTGTGGTATCGTCCTGTAGGACCGGCATTCCTGCCTGTTCTTAAGACAGACAAGAATGTCTGTCTTATTAGGAGGTGCAGATTATTGTTGCCGTTCTTGGAGGGCGGACATTCCTGTCCGCCCTGATGAAGAGTTCCTATCGGGCAAGGGCGGACAAGAATGTCCGCCCTCCAAGTCAACTCTTTTCTGCACTGATTAATACTGACGATATTGTTAGTTGCACTGATTAATAACAGCAATCTATTGTAGCAATCTACGTCAACTTCGCTCCCCGAGGGCGCGGTCCATGATCATCAAGCCTGCCGGGTGGTCGGCAATTGCCTTAAGTTTCTGGATGATGCCGTCGAACAGCGCTTCCTCCTCGACCTGCTCGGCGACGAACCACTGCAGGAAGTGGACGGTCGCGTGATCGTTCTTCTTCTGTGCCAATTCGACGAGCGCCGCGATGTGCGCCGAGACTTCAACTTCGGCAGCCAGGCCGGCTTCGAAGGCGGCGAGCGGCGTCTTCCAGTCGGCCGGCGGTTTCGGAACGGCGTCGATCGTAGCGCGAGAGCGGCGTTGGTAGAGGTAGTCGTAGAACTTCAGCGCGTGAGTGCGCTCCTCAGCCGAGTGGACGCGGAACCAGTGCGCAAAACCTTCGAGGTTGCGAGCCTGACAGGATGCGGCCATCGCGAGGTAGAGGTTGGCTGAATAGAACTCGCGGTTGAGTTGGTCATTCAGCGCTTTGGCGAGAGATTTGTCGAGAGTCATTGTAAATGTGGAATGTAGATTTCTTGTGCCGTCGGGTGTCCTCACCCAACGGCATGCTATTGCAAATAATAGACCACTGGTGTCAGGTGAGGACACCTGACACCACAGATGTAGATTAAATGTGCCGTCGGGTGCCCTCACCCGACGGCATGCTATTGCAAATAATAGACCACTGGTGTCAGGTGAGGACACCCGACACCACAGAATGTAGATTGAATGTGCCGTCGGGTGTCCTCACCCGACGGCATGCGATTGTAAATAAAAGACCACTGGTGTCAGGTGAGGACACCCGACACCACAGAATGTAGATTCGCCCCTACCGCGCCCGCCCCTACCGCACCAGCGCCAACTTGCGCTGCAGCGACACGCCCTCCGCCTCGAGCCTTAAGAAATAGATGCCATTCGGCAGCCCGCCGGCATCGAAAACGACGCTCCGCTGACCGGCAGCGATGACTTCCTGCGGCGTCAGGTTGCGCACCATGCGGCCCAGATGGTCGAAGAGGCGAAGATTGATCTCACCGGTGGCTCCCCGATTCATATCACCGGTGGCTCCCCGATTTATCGGGGGCACATCGAACCGGATCAAAGTCGTGCTGTTGAACGGGTTAGGATACGGCTCGTGAAGGGCATAATCTTCAGGAACGACCTCCGTTTCCTTGCTGTCCTTCGTGTTGAGAGAGACCTCCAGGAAGGCGTCGGTTTCATAGGTAAGGTGCTCAAGTGCCCGAGTGCTCGAGTGCTCAAGTGCGATGGGGGACTCGGTCTGCCCGTCCCACAATTTGAAGGTGAGCGCTTCACCCTCGACCGCCCCGTCGATCTCAGGGGTGGTCGGGTCGTCGCCCCAGACGGCAAGACCAATGCGATTTTGGATTTTGGATTTTGGATTTTGGATTGTCGCGGCCCCGACGCAATGCCCGTCCTCTGTGAACGCTCCTATCTCCAATTCTACATTCTCCATTCTCCATTCTACATTCAAAAGCACCGACATATTCCTCCCCGTCCGCTCAACAGGCTGGAAGTGGGTAACGCCGCCATCCTGGCGGCTTTCCATTGCCGGCAGGATGCCGGCGATACGATCCCCTGCCGGATAGACCAGTTCCCCCGCGCCATCGACTTTCACCTGATAACCCTTGCCGCGGGTCAGGCTCCCCATATTGCTGAAACCTGCCGCGGGCCGGTAAAACCGCCCCTGCTCGTCCTTGGCGATGACCAGGTTGTCAAGCGATGCGAAGGCGTCCGGCGCGGGGAGGTTCTCTTCGGGGAAGTAGGCGACGAGGTTCCAGCCTTCGCGAAGGGGGATCGGCGTGTCGGGCGCGACGGGAACGTTGACGATGACGAGCGTGTCGGAGTTGTTAAGTTTGGCTTGATAGCCCTGCCGGACGTCGAACGGCTGCATATTGTTGAAGACGCCGGGGCGGTAGAAGCGCCCGGACTGGTCTTTCACGAGGTAGAGGTTGTTCCGCGCGACGACGTCAGTGAAGACGGCAGGAAAGGCGGGATTTGCAGGAGGACAGACGGAAGAAAAGAGAATCCAGCCGTGGCGGAGAGGGACAGAATATGTCACGCGTCTATCTTCACCTACAGCAGCCAAATATATATCTGACTCAGCGCCACCTCCGATAAACTCAGCAATACCAGCGATTACAATGTTATCATTAGGTGTAACAAGCGCTGAAATTGCAATTTCATGATGATTCCCGCGATTGGACCATGACCAAAGGGAATCCCCATTAGCATCGATCGATAAAATGAATAGATCATAGTTAAGATTCTGTCCGATTGGAGTAACATTTCCAATAACATAAATTTCATCATCAAGAACGATTGCTGTCCTCGCGTATTCAGATAAATCTGTTCCATAAGTTCGTGTCCAATTCACTTCACCATTTATAGAAACACTTGATATCATTATGTCGTAATTATCTTGGTTATAAGTTTCCCCAAAAGCCATCACATTATCTTGGTCATATTTAATTGCATAATGGAATTGGTCGTAAGACCGCCCTCCAATTGCGATAGACCAAAGCGAGTCTCCAGCATCGTCAGTTCTCACTATGTATCCGTCTCTTTGGCCCTCGCCATAAGAGGTAGTGCTACCAACTATTAATCAGTGCAATAAATTATAGACTTTTGGTTATGGATTTTGTATCTTGTTTCTATGGAGAAACAAGACGCTAGGTCGCTTCCTCCGGCAGCCCAGGAAGCGCTTAGACACCGGGCTGTCCAAGCAGTGCTGCGGGGAGAACGCCAAACTGCTGTCGCCAAGACTTTTGGCTTGTCCAGAGCCGCTGTCGCCAAATGGG
>VGIQ01000121.1 GCA_016867835.1 Calditrichota bacterium
GTGTCCTTTGTGATGTGACAACCCCAATATACAAAGTGCGAATCCAAAATCAGATCCCGAAGAATCTTAAACTACAAGAAAGACTTTTTCAACAGACTCATATTATATCCTTATGATATTAAACGGCAACGTTTGTCCTTTCAAGCATCAGGCTCTTCGCCTGAAAAAACTCCCCCCGCAGACCCCTGCATTCGCAGGGGCAGGCTTTCCCCATCTGCGCGAGGACAGGCTCTGCTCTCCCGCCCGGCTGCCCGGGCAGTACCTTCCGCCGTGGACGGCATCACGCCTTCACCGCCGGTTTGGCGGACGACCGGGCGCGGCGCTTCTTTTGGCCGTTCGATGAGGCTGGCTTCACCGGCGCGACTAATTCACTGATGGCGATGTATTTTCGAAGGGCGTCGTTAACCGAACTTGCGTCAGGAAAGACTTCATGGACGTCCAAGTCTATCTTGACGACATTCGATTCTTCCTTTGCCATTCGCTTGGCATGTTTGCCCCAGATGGCTTTGGAATAATCAAAGTCGTAGTGATCGCGCATGGTGTCTTCGTCGCTATGGTTTTGCTCTTTTTTCTTCATAGGCTTTTGTCTCCCGTCTGTCGGCTTTCCGTGCACTGATTATACGAATGACATCGCGACGCTCGGTATAGCAAACAACGAGGAGTTTACTGGAGATTGAAGGGCCGATTTTGATCCAGCGTTCTTCCCCTTCTGAGTGGTCGGGATCAGGGATATCAGCGGATAAAGTTGTCTTGAAAACACTCCGAGCCTCGATAAATGAGACTCCGTGCTTTGCCAGGTTGGCTTCGGCTTTGTCGTCGTCCCAGTCGAATAGCAGCGGACGGATTTCCTCTTCGATAGTGTCCTCAATATATGATGATTGAGTTCCCAATGCAACTGTCTTGCCCAAAAACGACAGAGCGCCCGCGCCTGTGATTGGGCGCAGGCGCTTTGCCTGTGAAAAAACTCCCCCCGCAGACGACCTACTCTCCCACCGCCTCTCGGTCGGCAGTACCATCGGCGCGCGGCGGCTTGACTGCTCTGTTCGGAATGGGAAGAGGTAGGTCCCGCCGGCTATGGTCTGCGAAGGAAAAATTATATTACTTTGACTCTTTGAAAATCCTGCCTGATTGCTTGAGTTCCCTCGGAAGAATTGTCTTTCTTACCTCCCTTTGCAGATTCAACAGAGAGGTCAACTTTCGGTAATTTTCTTCCCTTATTTTGCTGACTTCCTTGTCGAGAGGCTTCATGATTGCTTCCATTATTGGGTTTGGTCTTATCATTAATTGAACTGTTATATAACTTTATTATTGGCTTGTCAATGTCTGATTGACTGGAATCGATGTGTTCCAGTAATTTCTCTACGACAGAATCAACCTCGCGACTGAAGTCAACTATACTGTTGAATAGAGTTTTGGCTTCACCGCGGTCAATCACAAAATCATGTGATGGATACCCAAATAACAGCTTACTCAGCGCTTCATCACCTATTGAATTTGTTTGCTTCCGTAGGCGCTCAGCATATGCCTGTGCGACAAGTAACGAGCGAGATTCTTCTCCCAAGCGCATTGGATCGATTTGGCCGAAAATTGGTGTATATAGGCCAACTGCGAGTCTCTCTGCAATTTCCATGCAGCTACGGGTGGAAATCTGCAATTCACTTCTAAAACGCACATTCAAAAAACTTCGCTCAAATGCCTTGAACGCATTGTCTTGGAGGGCATCAAGGGAAGTCAGAAGAGTAAGGCCTGACTGCCTCTCGCCAAGTTCATCCTTTTTGCCAATCTGAACGTCAATCGGACCGAGCTGGGCGGTTGCGCTCATTAGAATTTTATGAGCGCCAATAGCCAGAATAGTCCCCGCACTAGTGCAATATGAGGGGACAAGAAGAGTAAGTTCCTGGTATCGTTGCTGCAGAAATCTCGCCATTCTATATGAAACAGATGCGAGCCCTCCAGGTGTGATAACCATAAAGTGGACGTTATCTGCCGGGGGCGCGTCATTGCTGCACTCCGAAATCAGCGAATTGTCTGCACTCAACTCAAGTGATCCAACAAACACGAGTAAGTCGCATCTATTAGTTCGCATGTAGCTGTCGAGAATATCATCGGACATGATTCCTCCAGAATATAATGTACATAGTGAATATGCTCCCTAATCTGCTCGTTCAGGTCGCAGCGCGCGGCCCCGCCGCGCTGGGGGGGGGATAGACGCGGTCGGAGCCGGCGCCGCAAAGGAAGTATCGAGTGTCAAGTATAAAGTGTCAAGAAAGGGATCGTGCGTCCTTCTTCTTGTTACTTGCCAACTTGGCACTTGCAAACTCACTTAAGAGTCTTTGATCATCTGCCGGGGTCGAAAACTTCCGGTCAAGCCTCACGGCTTATTAGTATCACTCGGCTGAACGCATTACTGCGCTTGCACCTGTGACCTATCGACCTGGTGATCTTCCAGGAGCCTTTAGTCCTGTAAAGGAGGGGAATCCTAATCTTGGAGTGGGTTTCGCACTTAGATGCTTTCAGCGCTTATCCCATCCCGACGTAGCTACCCGGCGATGCCGCTGGCGCGACAACCGGTACACTAGAGGTCAGTCCACGCCGGTCCTCTCGTACTGAGCATAGATCTCCTCAAGATTCCTGCGCCCGCAGCGGATAGGGACCAAACTGTCTCACGACGTTTTAAACCCAGCTCACGTACCGCTTTAATTGGCGAACAGCCAAACCCTTGGGACCTTCTCCAGCCCCAGGATGCGATGAGCCGACATCGAGGTGCCAAACCTCCCCGTCGATATGAACTCTTGGGGGAGATAAGCCTGTTATCCCCGGGGTACCTTTTATCCGTTAAGTGACGGCATTTCCATGCACTACCGCCAGATCACTAAGCCCTGGTTTCCCATCTGCTGGACTTGTTTGTCTCGCAGTTAAGCTCCCTTGTGCCTTTACACTCGCCGCACGATTACCGACCGTGCTGAGGGAACCTTTGGGCGCCTCCGTTACACTTTGGGAGGCGACCGCCCCAGTCAAACTACCCACCAGACAATGTCCCTGACCCGGATAACGGGTCCAGGTTAGATTCCCAACAGTTCAAGGGTGGTATTTCAAGGTTGACTCCCCGACGGCTAGCGCCGCCGGTTCAACGTCTCCCACCTATCCTACACATGAAAGGTTAAGAATCAATGTCAAGTTGTAGTAAAGGTCCACGGGGTCTTTCCGTCCTGCTGCGGGTAGTCGGTATCTGCACCGACATTCCCATTTCGCCGAGTCCGTGGTCGAGACAGCGCCCAGATCGTTACACCATTCGTGCAGGTCGGAACTTACCCGACAAGGAATTTCGCTACCTTAGGACCGTTCATTGGTGTTACAATCTCGCAATCGTCGCGGGGAATTTCCCCGCGCCACTGTTCGAGACGGTACAGTATTTCTACTGCACTCTACATGTCGCCATGTAGATCGGACTATATCATACCGCCTTGCGACGGTCCTGACGTATAGTCTCTGAGGATTCCGGTTACACCGGTCTTTCCTGCTGATTGTCCGCACTCATCACGTTGTCACTTATACCGCGAGACCACCCCGAACATTCCAGATCTCAGACGAGATCCTTCGCTTCGTTCAGGATGACCTAAGGTATTGAGTAGTGTGAGATTCACCGGATGTTCCAGCATTTAGTCAGGTTTTAGAACTACAGTGGTCCAGTCTATAGTTACGGCCGCCGTTTACTGGGGCTTCAGTTCGGAGCTTCTCAGGATTGCTCCCGATGACCCTTCCCATTAACCTTCCAGCACCGGGCAGGTGTCAGACCCTATACATCGCCTTGCGGCTTGGCAGAGTCCTGTGTTTTTAGTAAACAGTCGCCTGGGCCCTTTCACTGCGGCCCCTATCTCCCGATAGGGGCACCCCTTCTTCCGAAGTTACGGGGTTAGTTTGCTGAGTTCCTTAACCACGGTTTTCTCGAGCACCTTAGGATATTCACCCCATCTACCTGAGTCGGTTTGCGGTACGGTCGGCGAAGCATCTCGCTTAGAGGATTTTCCTGGCAGCCGGATTAGGGCCGGTTTGTGGGCTAAGCCCTCCCATTGGCGTTTCGGCCTTGGGGAAGTGGATTTGCCTGCTTCCCCAGCCTACGCGCTTAGACCGCCTAAGCCATCAGGCGGCCGGCCTTTCACTTCTGCGTCTCCCCATCGCTCGAACGATGCTCCACCGGCACGGGAATATTCAACCCGTTTCCCATCGCCTACGCCTTTCGGCCTCGACTTAGGGGCCGGCTAACCCTGAGCAGATTAACTTTACTCAGGAACCCTTAGATTTTCGGTGACCGGGTTTCCCACCCGGTTTATCGCTACTCACGCCAGCATACTCTCTTCCCTTTCCTCCAGCGCGCCTCGCAGCGCGCCTTCGCAGGGCAGGGAATGCTCCCCTACCAGATGCACCCGAAGGTGCAAATCCACGATTTCGGCAACGGCTTTAGTCCCGCAAATTTTCGGCGCAGGATCACTTGACCGGTGAGCTGTTACGCACTCTTTAAAGGATGGCTGCTTCTAAGCCAACCTCCCGGCTGTCTGGGTAATCCCACCTCCTTTCATCCACTTAAGCCGTATTTGGGGGCCTTAATCGATGGTCTGGGTTGTTCCCCTTTTGACCACGGAGCTTATCCCTCGCAGTCTCACTCCTGCACAGTGAGGAGCCGGCATTCGGAGTTTGAAAGGGTTCGGTAACGTGGAAACGTCCCTAGCCCTGTCAGTGCTCTACCTCCGGTCCTGTTAATGCAAGGCTGTCCCTAAAGACATTTCGGGGAGTACGAGCTATCACCGGGTTTGATTGGCCTTTCACCCCTATCCACACCTCATCCAATGGGTTTTCAACCCCAACAGGTTCGGTCCTCCATCCGCGGTTAAGCGGACTTCAACCTGGACATGGATAGCTCACCCGGCTTCGCGTCTGCCGCCCGTTACTATACGCCCTATTCAGACTCGCTTTCGCTACGGGTGCGCGGCTTAACCGCTTACCCTGGCAACGGACGAGCAACTCGCTGGCCCATTAAACAAAAGGTACGCCATCGCCGCCACAAGGACGGCTTTGACTGGTTGTAGACACGCGGTTTCAGGTACTATTTCACTCCCCTTCCGGGGTGCTTTTCACCTTTCCCTCACGGTACTGGTTCACTATCGGTCACACAGGAGTATTTAGCCTTGGGTGATGGTCCACCCGGTTTCCCACGGGGTTCCACGTGACCCGCGGTACTTGGGAAATCCGAAGGAAGACGTCCGCGTTTTCGCCTACAGGGCTGTCACCCTCTATGGCTCTCTGTTCCAAGGAGATTCGGCTAACGCGCCGCTTTGTAACTTCCTGCCGGGACTGCCGTCCCGACCATCGGCTCCCGCAACTCCCGCATTACAACGCCGGCAGGCTTGACATAATGCAGGTTTGGGCTCTTCCCGTTTCGCTCGCCGCTACTCAGGGAATCTCGGTTGACTTCTGTTCCTCCGGGTACTGAGATGTTTCACTTCCCCGGGTTGGCTTCGCGGCGCCTATGGATTCAGCGCCGGATGATCCGGCATGACCCGGATCGGGTTGTCCCATTCGGAAATCCGCGGGTCCAAGGCTGTTTGCGCCTCACCGCGGCTTATCGCAGCTTACCACGTCCTTCTTCGCCTCTGTGTGCCTAGGCATCCACCACGTGCCCTTTCTAACTTGACCGAAACTCTCTTCAATTTCTGATTTTGGATTTTGGATTTGGGACCTATGCCGTAAAGCACAAGCCTAAGTTCCACTATCCGCCATCGTCCATTGTGAAGAATTCCGACTACGGCAGATGATCAAAGACTCTTAAGTTCTCCTGCCCGTTATGGATGCGCGCAATGGACTCCCGTTGCCGGGAGTGCCATCCGCCGCCCATTGATAGGGCTTTAGGAGCGTCAATCAAGTCACGATTGACCTGAACGATGTCAAAGAACGATTGGTGGTGATCGTCGGTCTCGAACCGACTCCTCCGGCGTATTATGTGGCCGGCGCCCTGCCTGTTGAACTACATCACCTTTCCATTTCTATCCGGCACCGAACCCTTTGCGGAGCCCGGTGCCGGGGGAGTCCGTAGAAGAGTCCTACCTCAGCAGAATCGTGTAGGTTCCGCCGTTCGGATCGATGCCGTTCAGGTCGCCGAGCGGCACTCCGTATCAAACGATATTTCAAGAATCATAGACTTCTTCCTACTTGAGTTTAAGCCCCTTGCCCTTGACTTTGACGTGCGTAGTCCAGAAGAGTGGTGGCAATCCGGTTACATGGGACTCAAATCGCGGTGCAATGACCATATCAGCATTAGACGAATTCTCTATTGCGTTATAGATCGCCATGCTTCTAACTTGTCCCTCAACTGATTCCCATGGCGTAGCAATTGCCATAGCATTGAAGAAGGTACCTCGCTCCAATTTGGAGCCAATGGGAATAAAGAAAAACACCATCGTAACATTCGCTTCCCCTACTACATCACCGATGATTTCATATTGGGAAGGCTCAAGTTGACACACTGCCGAAACTGAGCCTCGATCCATTTGCAGCGATGAGCCGCAACCAGCCAAGAGAACTGCCATCAGTGCTAGCCTACCTAAGTAAGAAATAGTGTTGCGCATAGCCTACCTCGTTCGTTGTTTATGTCGATTCCCAAGGGGGAATTCTCACGGGGGGGAATACGATCCTTTCCGAACTGACAGGAATGTTATTCTGCTTCGAATAAGTATGTCCGCGCTTCGGTCTTCCAAAGTCCAAGCACCTTGAGATACCATGGCACCCACATGTCAAAGACGCGGCTGGCAACGACCTGGCAGTGATTCTCCTTCTCGACAATACGAAGTAATTGCGCTTCGCTGAAATAGGACACCACTGGAGCTCCGATATTCGACACATGATGTCCGATCAAATGAATACGTCCGCTGGTCCAACGGGTAACGATCTTCTTCACATGGAAGGCGACATTGTCGATGACCGGTGGATAATACATTCGCTCCATAATGATCAATCGGCCGTCGGGCTTCAGCAATTTCAGCGCATTGCCTACCGCCTGCGATGCAAGTTCCATGGATTCACGCCGGCTACCTCCAATCAAGTGATGCAAAATCACCGCGAGCAGAATGAAATCGAATTTACGGCTTATCTGCTTGTCAAGATCATCGTCAAGCACCGATGCCAACAGTCCCGAAATTCCGTAATCCCTGCTCATAATTTTGAGGCAGTTGGCCGAAATATCAACGCCCATCAGGTCGGTTAGCCCGGTCTGCGCTCCGATGTGGTGCAAGTTATTTCCGGTGCCGCAACCAATATCGAGGAGCGATATCCGACCACCCTTATGCTCATTGATCAGATCGACCACATCGCGCATCGACTGCACGTCATAGATCGGCGTCTGCTCGTCGAAGTAGCGGACGGTATGTTCGTCGTGGAAGCCGGTCAAATATCAATAATTCTACGAGTTTCTAGTTTCTTCTACAAACCCAGATTAGTGGGATGAGAGTATCTCTCCGGAAGGAGTTAGT
>VGIQ01000122.1 GCA_016867835.1 Calditrichota bacterium
ACGCAAGCCGAAGGCGGCTCTGGCTGCAGCACCGACCGAAGCCGCTCCAGTTCCCAAGAAGCGCGGACGCAAGCCGAAGGCGGCTCTGGCTGCAGCACCGACCGAAGCCGCTCCAGCCCCCAAAAAGCGCGGACGCAAGCCGAAGGCGGCTCTGGCTGCAGCACCGACCGAAGCCGCTCCAGTTCCCAAGAAGCGCGGACGCAAGCCGAAGGCGGCTCTGGCTGCAGCACCGTCAGTTGCTGTATCCACCGGTTTTTCCGGTTCAGTCAATCTGACCAATCTCGATCTCGAGTTGATCAACCGGGTGCTCAATATGAGTATCGACGACAAACTCGCGCTGATCAAGCGACTTTCCTGATCGGACACAAGGGAGCCCGTCCGGTGTTCCCTGGCGGGCTCCTTTGAAGATTGGGTTTGAGGCAGGTTAGAATAGGCTGCAGACGGTAGGGCAGAAATGCCTGCTGTCCAATTGGCGTTTTTGACGCCGGTCACACTATACTAACCGGGCGACTCTATATTATATTTGTCTATCAGGTTAGGTGCAGTCCGTCGAGTGTCTCGGACCGCGACAACGTTTCGTTAGAAAGTCCCCAAAGTGTGCGGAATCATAGGTTATGTAGGCCATCGTAGCGCCACTCCCATTCTCGTCAATGGCTTGAAGAGAATGGAGTATCGCGGATACGACTCGGCCGGCATTGCGGTCGTCAACAACGGCTCAATGCAGATTACCAAGGTGGGCGGAAAGATCTCGGGGTTGGTCGAGCGCATCAACGGCTCCATGAGCGAGGGGTCTATCGGCATCGGTCATACCCGTTGGGCAACTCACGGCGAGCCCAATGAGATCAACGCGCATCCTCATACCGACTGCACCGGTCGTATCGTCTTGATTCATAACGGCATCATTGAGAACTACTACACCCTGAAGACCGGTCTGGCAGCCAAAGGGCACATCTTCAAGACGGATACCGACAGCGAAGTTCTCGCCCATCTGATCGAGGAGTTGGACGAGGGCGACATCGAGCAAGCCGTCCGGCGCGCGTTGTCGCAGGTCAAAGGGACTTACGGCATCGTCGTCCTCTCGCACGACGAACCGGACCGCCTGATCGCGGCTCGACTCGGCTCACCACTCGTGCTCGGCATCGGCACGGGTGAGAATTTCATCGCCTCAGACCTTGCTGCGGTGGTCGATCATACCCGCAACGTGATCTTCCTCGACGACGGCGAATTCTCGGTCGTCACCAAAGACGGAATAGCCAACACTACGCTGGCACATGAGCCGCTCGACAAGCGCGTAGATAAGATCTTTTTCGACATTCAGGAGATCGAAAAGGGCGGCTATCCGCACTTTATGTTGAAGGAGATTGCCGAGCAGCCCAATTCGCTCACCGACTCGCTGCGCGGCCGGGTCATCGAAGCCGAAGGCAACGCCAAGTTGGGCGGATTGGTCAATTTCGAGTCCCAACTTGCAGCGACGAAACGGATCATCATTCTCGGTTGTGGGACGTCGTGGCATGCCGGGTTAATCGGCGAGTATCTGATTGAGGAACTGGCCGGTATTCCGGTCGAAGTGGAGTATGCCTCCGAGTTCCGCTACCGGAACCCGATCGTTGAACGAGGTACCATCGCCCTTGCTATCAGTCAATCGGGCGAGACGATCGATACTCTGGCGGCGATGCGCGAAGCCAGGGCTCGCGGCGCGTTAGCCTTGGGCGTCTGTAATGTCGTAGGGTCAACGATT
Source organism: Calditrichota bacterium (assembly GCA_016867835.1). Taxonomy (NCBI): domain Bacteria; kingdom Pseudomonadati; phylum Calditrichota; species Calditrichota bacterium. The sequence goes on from VGIQ01000122.1 coordinate 1,739, forward strand.
GCGCGGGAGTCCGACGGAGGAGTCTATATCCACGCCGGGCCGGAGATCGGTGTTGCCTCAACCAAAGCCTTCACTTCACAGGTAGCAGTGCTTACGCTCCTGGCGCTCAAACTTGGTCGGAATCGGAAGTTATCGCTTGAGCGTGGTCGGGAAATCGTTCACGGGCTGATCGAACTTCCGCAAAAGGTTCGTCAGGTGCTCGCTTCATCAGACCAAATCCTTGAACTTGCCCGGAAGTTTGCCGATTCGACCAATGCTCTCTATCTCTCGCGTGGGATTAACTACCCGGTAGCCCTTGAAGGCGCGTTGAAGTTGAAGGAAATCTCCTACATTCATGCCGAGGGCTATCCAGCCGCCGAGATGAAGCACGGCCCTATCGCGCTGATAGATGAGAATATGCCGGTGATCTTCATCGCGACTAACGGCGCCATCTATGATAAGGTGCTCAGCAACATTGAGGAGGTAAGGGCGCGCAAGGGTGTCATCATTGCGGTCGTCAACGAAGGCGATGATGTGATTCGACGGCATGCTCACCACATGATTGAGATTCCGCGGACCGACTCGATATTGAGCCCGATCCTCGCCGTGATCCCGCTCCAGTTACTCGCTTATCATATGGCCGTTCTGCGGGGCTGCAATATCGATCAGCCGCGCAATCTGGCCAAAAGCGTCACCGTCGAGTAACGCTTAGTTTGTCCGGGCGACGTTCATTCGAGGCGGCGCCAGGCGTCGTTGTAGGTGGCGCGGCACCGTTACTTGTTGCCGGACCGTGCGTAATCGAAGGCGAGGCAATGATCTTAAGGCATGCCGAGAGGCTGGCCGAAATGGCCCGCGCTGCCGGCATGCCTTTTCTTTTCAAGTCGTCCTACGACAAAGCCAATCGAACTTCGCGAGGTTCTTTTCGAGGACCGGGTCTCGACGAGGGACTGCGTATCCTCGAAAAGGCGCAGCATGAAGCAGGGGTGGCGGTCCTGACCGATGTCCACACTGTCGAAGAAGCCCGAACTGCCGGTGAGGTCATCGATGTTCTCCAGATACCGGCTTTCCTCTGCCGCCAGACTGACTTGCTCGAAGCCGTAGCGAAGACCGGACGGTGCGTCAATGTCAAGAAAGGTCAGTTCCTCGCGCCGGATGACATGCCATATATCATCGATAAGGTAACCGGTTCCGGCGGAACCCGCCTGATGTTAACCGAACGCGGCACAACCTTCGGGTACCATCGCCTGGTAGTCGATTACACCGGATTGGTGCAGATGGCCGGCTATGGCTGGCCGGTTGTCTTTGATGCCACGCACTCAGTGCAGTCGCCGGGAGGTGCGAGCGGCCGAACAGGCGGCGACCGGCAAATGGCACCTTTTCTGGCCTATGCTGCTGCAGCGGTGGGGGTCGATGGGCTCTTTGTCGAAGTTCACGAGTCGCCCGATCAAGCGCCGTCCGACGGCCCTAATATGCTGACTCTCGATGAACTTCCCGCGATGCTGGCGAAGTTCTGCGACCTTCGACGGATTGGATCCGGCAACATCGTCTGACACCCTATCGCACTACCATTTCGGCCTGTCGTCTATTATCTTGGAGGGCGGACTTTTGGTCTGCCCTTTTCCTTTCATTGGACCGACTCCAGTAGTGAACCATCACCCCGAAGCCTATGCCCCGAACAGATAAACCGCGCGGTCTCGGACGCGGTCTTTCGGCGCTGCTTCCGGAAGCCGATGCAACGCACGATACCGACCTGCGCCTCATACCGGTGGGCGAAATCCACCCCAACCCGGAGCAGCCTCGCAGGGCGTTAGATCCGGTAGAACTGGAGGAACTGGCCGCGTCCATTAGGGCAAGCGGCATCCTTCAGCCACTCGTTGTGACCAGATACGGTGGAAATGGTTTTCAACTGGTTGCCGGAGAGCGACGTTGGCGGGCAGCACAGATTGCCGGACTTGGTGATGTGCCATGTCGAGTCATCGAAGTCGATTCTGACGAGACGTTGCTGGCCTTATCGCTCATCGAGAACTTGCAACGGGAAGATCTGGGCCCCCTCGAAACTGCAGCGGGCTATAAGCGTTTGCACGACCAATTCGGCTTGACACAAGAGCAGATTGCCACCAGGGTCGGGCGCAACCGGGCGACGGTGGCCAATTCTATCCGCCTCCTCGAACTAACGGAGCCGATTCAGGCTTCTCTTGCCGACGGCCGGATTAGCGTCGGCCATGCCAAAGTCCTCCTCGGCCTCGAAGGCAATGCTCGCCGCAGTGCGCTTTGGAAGAAGATCCTCGATGGAGCGCTTTCAGTCCGACAAACTGAGGCGGAAGCGAAATCTCAACTTGACCGGCCTGGACTACCCCCCAAGCGCTTGCGCAAGGTTACTCTTCCGCCCTACCACCAGGAGGCTGTCGAACAGCTCCGTCAAGCGCTCGGGACACGCGTCGAAATCAGTCGCCGCGGCGAGAAAGGCAGCATCCGCATCGAATACTACTCCGACGACGACCTTGAGCGACTGGTCGAATTGATTCTTCCTCCGGAAAGTCGTTAACATGGGTGACAGACCTGTTACTGACGACCAAATGGATTTGGTAACTTTCCCGTGTCGTTAAGCGTCATATCGGTCCGCTCCCGCCGCGAGGAGAAGGCCTTTCTCCAATTTCCGTTTCAACTTTACAGGCGAGAGCCAGCCTTCGTCCCGCCCCTCTTGGACGATCTGCGGAGACTATTCGATCCGGCGCGCAATCCCTTTTACGGCCATGCGGTCATAGAGATGTTTCTGGCGCTCTGGAATGGGAATATCGTCGGCCGGATTGCTGCGGTGGTCGATCACAACTACATCGAAGCGCGACGCGAACTGGTCGGGTCGTTGGGTTACTTCGTCGCAGTGAACGACCTCGACGTAGCGCACGCTCTTTTCAACAGCGCTTCGCACTGGCTAAGGAAGCGCGACATCCGCAAGATGCTTGGACCATTCAGTCCGTCGCTCAACGACGAACGCGGCGTCCTGATAGACAACTTCGACCGCCCCCCGCTGCTTGGTTTGCCTTGGAATCCCCCTTACTATCAAGCCCTCTATGAGAATTCCGTATTCCATAAGGTATTGGATTTGGCAAGTTACACCACCAGCCTTGCAGACCTCACTGCGAGTATCCCGTCAGGCTCAAGTGAAAGTCATCATAAACACAATATTACGATTCGACGCCTCAATGTGAAGAGAGTTCCGGGGGAGTGGGAAACGTTGCGCGAGACCTATGAGCATTCCCGTGCGGGACGGTGGGATGCCGTGCCACGTTCGGCGATGGAGTTCAAAGCCGCAGCCAAGATACGTCGCCTGGTCGAGCCGGGACTATCGTTCATCGCCGAGCAGAATGGGGTTGGCATCGGCGTCTTGTTAGCCAGTCCCGATCTAAATGTCGCTTTGCATCGGGTCAGACGACGCGGCTTTCCTTTCGGGATGCTGAATATGGTATGGCAAAGGCGCAAGGTCCGCCGAATCCGAATCGAGTATCTAGGAGTTGTCGAAGAATGGCGGCGGCGGGGAGTCGGTCGAGCGTTATTGGCGGGTTTGGTTGAGGAAGGTCGGAAACGAAACTTCACCGAGATTGCAACCGCGGGCATTGCGGATTACGACCAGGCGGCTTTGCATCTCCTATCCAAGGCTGGCGCGACGTCGATCGGTACCTATCGAATCTATGAACGGGATGTCTGATGGCTCTTGCTAACCTGCATTCTTCTTCCTCGCGCTCTTTCTGACCGGCGCGGCGGCGTCGGTCTGAATATACCAATAAGCCCGGTCGAACCACTCCCAAGCCTCAAGATAGTCCTCTGTATCGGGTAGTGAGATCACCGTCCAGGTTCCCATCGGCCTCTCCCCCATCGGCGCAAAGGGCGTCCAGCCATCCTGCTTCAACGCTTCGTTGTAGTCATCGCAAGACAACTTGAGCAGCGCCCCGTCTTCGTAAAGACAACAAAAGTACCTCCCGCTCCACTGAAAAGACGGACAGCCGAAGATCATCCCCCGCTTGACGTCCGGATAGGCTCGAAAGCGGTCGATTAGGAAGTCAAGCAGGTCGTCCCGAAAATTCATTCCGCGCCCCTTAGGTCTTGAGTTTTTTCTTGCGCGCCCCAGGGAAGAGGACGTTGTTAAGGATCAGCCGGTAGCCCGGGCTGTTGCGGTGGAGGTCGAGCGTCGTCGGTGGGTCGCCGATTAAGTGCCGGTAGTCTTCGGGATCGTGCCCGCCGAAGAAGGTGAACATCCCTTGTCCGCAGTTGCCGTGGAGATACTTCACTTCATCCTGCCCATCATACTCCCCCATCACAATGATCTCTTTTTTCACCAATGACTTGCGAAAAGACGTCGTCTGTCCCATGAAGCCCTTCACCACCGCCGTGTGATTCTGGGTCAGCATCGTCGGAACGGGATCATACTTGGCGCTGAATTCGAAGAGTGAGAAGTAGTCGTTCGCTTCAGTCCGGCGGGCAACCGCCTCCTCAGTCATATCGATGTCTGAGAATTTATAGACCCGTGGATTTGGAATCAAGGTGAAGTTCTCGAAAGCCAGACACTGGCTGAAGTCGAGTTTCTTCTGAAAGCCAGTCTCGGGGGGCGAACCATCGAAAACCTGATCGACGACATCGACGCTACCCGCCGCCAGCGCTATGTCATAGGTATCGGTGCCGGAGCACATCGCAAACAGAAACCCGCCGTTCGTTACATATCCTTTGATGTCGCGGGCAACGCTCTTCTTCAAGGCGCTCACCGACGGATAACCATACTTGACCGCTCGAGCCTCCTCCTCGACCTTGCGCTGCTGATACCAGGCGGCATTCTGGTAGGCGCCAAGAAACTTCCCCAACTGCCCGGTGAAGTCCTCGTGATGCAAATGGAGCCAGTCGTATTCGCCGAGCCGGCCGGTCAGCACTTCGTCATCGAACAACTGGTCGAATGGAATCTCCGCATAATTGAGGACCAACATTACAGCGTCGTCCCAAGGGTCTAATCCTTGTGGTGCATAGACCGCTACCCGGGGAGCCTTCTCCAGAAGAACGACCTCCATATTGGCGCCCTCGATCGTGGCGTAGATCGCTGCAGCGGCGCTGCCGTCGAGCGGTTCCGAGCGCACTCCGCGCAAACGGCAGAGCCGTTCGAGCGGTTCGTAATAGTCACATAGGAACGACCCGCCGCGATAGTTGAGCAGCCACTCCGCTTTCCCGCCCTGCTTGATCGTCCAATAGACCGCACCATACGCCTTGAGGTGATCGGTCTGCGACAGATCCATCGGGATCAATAACTTCGATGCGGCAAGAAGGGTGTTCGACAGGAGCAGGATGAAGAAAGCCACACTCCGAATGCGCAAACATGCCGGAGTGGCTATTTCCACTTGATCGAGCATCCAATCGGCTGCGTGGCGGGCGTGGTTATGGAATCTGGCTTGCCGGCAAGAAGGCTCGCAAGGGCGTCGCGCAGGTAGTGATGCCGGACGTCGGCAAAGTAGTCGGTGTTGTCATCGACCGCACCCCGATAGACGAGGCGATACCCGGCATCGAAGAGGAAGACATGGGGCGTCGTCTTTGCACCGAATTGCACTGCCGACACTTGCGATTCGTCGAAAAGGTAGGGGAAGGGGTAGGACTTCTCGCGTGACCGTCGCTGCATCGACGGGAAATCGTCCATTGGATACTTAGTCGTGTCATTGACCGAGATCAGGTAGAATGCAACGTCGCGCGGCATGAATTCCCGTCCCAGTGCGATCACTCGCTCCTCGTTCTTGATCACATAGGGGCAGTGATTGCACCAGAAGATGAC
>VGIQ01000123.1 GCA_016867835.1 Calditrichota bacterium
TCCGGCCATTTCAAACAGCAGACAGCAGCGGAATCGAGATCACCCTTGAAGCAAACCCCGAAACGCGCGACATCGGGAGATTTGCGGCTTTTCATATGGCTGGTGTCAATCGGCTTTCGATGGGTGCCCAGTCGTTCGACAACCGTGAACTCAAGGCTCTCGGACGTGCCCACGATGCGTCGGGTGTCGTCAAAGCCGTCGAAATAGCGCGCAATGCTGGTTTCGATAACCTCTCGCTCGACCTTATCTATGGTTTGCCCGGTTCGACGGTTGAGACGTTCCAATACAGCGTCGAAGCAGCATTAGCGCTCGGCATAGACCACCTCTCAACTTACACGCTCTCAATTGAGGAAGGCACCCCTTTTGCCCGCAGTGTCCGCGAGCGCCGGATGCCCTTCCCCGATCCCGACTTGATGGCTACGCAATATGCAATGCTTTGCGCCGCCATGGCTGACGCCGGCTTCGAACACTACGAACTGACCAACTTCGCCCGGCCGGCAAAATGGTCGCGGCACAACTACACCTATTGGCAGCGGCGACCCTACCTTGGCGTCGGCTGTGGAGCCCATATGTTCGAGGGAGAAAGGCGCCGCTGGAACCAGCGGGACACGACTGCGCATATCGAGGCTGTCGAGCGTTGGCGTGAGTCCGGTATGGACCCGGTCGAAGGCGAGGAAGTTGTTACGCCGAAAATGGCGCTCGAAGAATCTGTTTATTTAGGGTTGCGGACAGCGCGTGGCATCGACGATAAGTTCGCCAGGTCGCACTTCGATCCCGCCGGGCTTGATGAGATGCTGACTGAGGGTTTTCTGGAGGAACGCGATGGACGGATTGCCGTGCGGGAAACAAAGTGGCTGCTGCTTGATGAAATCGTCTTGCGGGTGCTGAAGTCAATCTGACCTTCCTTCCGGCAAACGTCTGTGTCGAGTATCATTACAGAGCGCTGAATCTTGTTGCACATTTCTGACGTCGTGGCTGGCGGACGCCCTCGTCCGACAGCCAAACAATGAGGGACGAGGGCGTCCCCCCGGCGCAACTCAATCAAACTAACTTGAAATGGATCCCCGCCTGCGCGGGAATGACGAGCCACTTGTCTCGCATTCCCATGCCGGAACACGGAACTCACAGCGTCAGTTCCCTCCCGCTTGCTCCCGCATCAGATTCTCCAGTTGATAAGTGTGCCGCAAAGGATGCACGACAGCATGTTCAAGCATGGAGTCGATGGTGAAGGAAACACCCCAGCGCGACAGGTAGGTTCTGTCGGACATCTGCTCCTCGGTGATGCCCGCCAGAGGTGTCGCCCACTTGTCGGCGAGGTGGTCGAGGTAACCGTCGGCCTTGACTTCGATCTCGTAAGTCTCCCAGGCAGGTATCACCTCGGGATCCGGCAGGTCGAGTTGTTCACAGATCCAGGTGAGGTATCCTCGCGCTGCGCGAAGAACATGTCGCAAGAGCGACTCCATCGACTCATAGTCTGCATCGTCGGTTTCGGGGAGTCTGATGCCGGCTGCCTTGGCGCGACGCCAAGTTGCGACAAACTCGCGCAGAAGACGGTCCTGCAGGACGATCATTGCTGCCGCGCCGCGATAGTTGTGAGGTGGAAGGTTCATCGTTTATCCCTGTCTTCCCAACCTATTTGATTAACACTGCCTTGCGCACAACGCGCGCATCCTCGACTTCGACGACGAGCAGATAGATCCCTGCCGCAAGTTCCCGGCTCGAAAGTGTCATCCGCCTTTCCCCGGCGGCAACGAATGCACCCCTACTCTCCCCCACTGCCCGGCCGTCAAGTGTCGTGAGGTGATACCTTACCCTGCCGTCAAACGGCAACCTAATCGTGAAACCGAGCGCATCGTTGAACGGATTGGGATGGAGACCGACGACATCGAAGTTGGGCGGCGGTAACGCGTCGCAATCATCGTCGACACCCTGTCCCACGACAAGTTCGATGACGAGCGCGAGGGTGTCGCTTGCCGGCAACCGCAGCGAGTCGGAGCGAAAATCCGCATAGCCGGGTGACGCTGCGACCATGCGAAAGGGATGATCATCGACGACATTACCGATTAGGAAGTTGCCACTCTGATCGGTAATCGTCTCGAGGCCATAGTCCGTCCCAACTACTGCACCAGCCACCGGCGCTCCTCCATCCCGCCTCCGCACCCGACCCATGACAACGCCGTCGTGTTCCCGGATCGAAGGAGTAAACTTGATCGCCCGTCGTGCCGCGAGCGGCGCCGCAGCAACCGGATACGCGTTGCGGAAGGAATAGTCCAGTCCCGCGTCACCAGTTGGACTGGCGATTCCGACCGATGCGAACGGAACATCCCGGCGCAGGTTGGCATCGCCGGCGGCATTGGAGATCGTTTTGTAATTGAATAGAATCTCGGTGTCGCCGGTTTCGAGTGCATTTCTATGCCGGCTATAGAGAATCGCCTCAAAAGTGAGATCGGTCTCGCCGCCTTCGGCATGGCGGAGACGGTTCCACTGGATAATGACCCGGCCGCCTGCCTCGTCAAGGTAGTAGAAGACGGCTCCATTCCCACCTAAAACCAAGCGATCCCAAAGCGGCGCGATCATCCCCGATCCGCCTCCAAATCCCCGGTCGAGCGGCCAGTTCTGGAAATTGACCGCGCGCGGCTGAACCCCCGGCATCAGATAGCCGTTTGAACAGATCGTGATGGTGTCGAAGAACTGGCCGTAGAACCCGATGGGGAATGGCAAAGGCACGACCGTAGCCTCGCCGATCAGGGCATTTCCTTCGAAAGGAAGCCGCGTCCCACGGTAGTTGAAGTTCTGATCCGCCGGGTTGATCTCGATCCAGCGGTATTCCGGCACTTGCGGCCAGGTTACATCAGTATTATCGAAGGCGCTGTAACCATAGGGATCGGGTCCCAGGGGATGTCCGGAATCTGGTCGTCCCACCACCACTGCGAACATCAATGTGTCGATTGGTCCATCCGGGCCTTCGAGCGCAATCGAGTTGGTACTAATTGTGCCGGGAACGACCCGACGCCCTCGAACCTGAAACGAGCCTTGAACCCGGCGAGCCTCGGCCGGTTCAATTGCTTCGCATCCAGCTACCCATCGCAATACCACCAGCTCATTATCTGCCATTAGCAGGGTGGCTTCAAGCGCGGGCGAGGCCGCCCGTCCCCGATTTCGCAGCAGTGGCGCGAGGTCCGTAACTTCGTCACCAATTTCGACAACGACTTCCTCTGGAGCAACCTCCAATTCAGGCGCCCGCACATCGATCGGCAGCGACGCCGACCACTCCCGGTCACCTGCCGCGATGATGATCTCCAGCCTTGAGTCCCGACCTCTTGGCTGCGAAGCATCACGGGCCCACGGCTCGATCCTTACCTCAATAGCGTTCTGACCGTTAGCCTCCGCGCCGTCGTTGACGTTGCCGAACTCGATGCGGCTATTCTCCGGCACTACAATTCCGGAACTGCCTGACCTAATGGAGGCGACTATGCTCTGTAGCGCGTCTCCGGTCTGATTACCAATGCGCAGACTGAGGCGATAGGCCTCGCCCGGGTTGATCTCCCCATTGACGCTGCCTTCGATCTGATCCCAGAACGACCGAACGATGCGAATGGCGGGGACGTCGTTGCGGATAGCCGCCTGCCGGAGAAGCGGCCGGATCTGGCTGCCGGTTATGGTCAGATAAAGTGAGGTTCCATTGACAAGTGAACCGCTCGCAAAGCCGAATCGGGCGTTGCCATCGTCGTCGCTGACCGCATGCCACTGCCGATAGCCGTTATAGGTGGCGTAATCTGCGTTATCGATGGCGGGCATTGCTCCCGGAGCATAAAGTGTCACGCGCGCGCCCATAGTCGGCTCGCCGGTTAGCGCATCGCGAATAGTTACCGCAAGGTAGGTCGAACTTGCTGAGATGACTTCCGGGAAGTCCACCGTGACCCGTCGTGGAACACCGTTCCAGATGACCAGCCCCGGATCGCCATAGTAGTCATTGTCGGTCTTGATATGGCCATAGGCCGTCGCATTGCCGAGATTCAAGTCGGGGAAGTAGTTTTCGGAAGTCGTAACCGCTACCACTCTCGCCCAGCCATAGGTGAGGCCATGATTAAGCAGCGCATCGACCGTCTCGAGAAAGACCGCATTTGTCGGCACCGTCGGCGGGCCGCCCCAGTTGCAGGTGGCGACGACCGGTCCTTTGGGAGCATCCGGCGTCGAGTTGCGTAGCAGCGACCAGGTGGCGTATTCTCCATGTCCGCTGAGCGATATGCGCACCGGGAAAATAGTGTTCGCCTCAATGCCGTTCAGGCTCTGCGCCCAGATAAGCGACTCCGCACGGCCCAGCATCAAATTCACGCCATCGTTGAATTGTCGCTGCTCGAACGCACCGACCCGACGGCCGTCCTGATCCCAGTCATTATCCTCATACGACCGGACATCTCGAAATCCCTGCGCTCGAAGCGCTTCCCCTGCCCACCGGACAACCCCTGGTATGGAGGGGTGAAAGGCTGTATTTTCAGTGTTGCCCCAATGTTGTGAAAAGACTGCACCACGGGTGAACCAGTCAGGATCATCCATAGCCGGAGTCATTTCATAGGCAAGGGTGCGCAGGGTGAAGAGTTCCAGGATCGTCGGCGATCCGGCACACCACCGCGCGATGCCGGCATCGGGGTAGTTGTCGTCCCCCTCAAGGCAGGCATATTTGTAGTCGGCATGAGTTGGACGTGACCAAACCGATTCGCCCGCTTCAGCATCGAGGATCCACCCGGCTACCGGCGGCCAGGTGTAGTACTCCCGGTCACCCACCAACAGTATCTGGTCGAAAGGGTCTTCCCTGCGGTCAAGAAAGGCGCTGTAGCGCGCTTGAATCAGAGCTTTGATTTCGCGGGGATTGCGGACATGGTTCTCGGGAATTGTTAGGATGTCAACCCGCCAACCCGACCGGCGGCGCCATTCAACGAACGGCGCTACATATTGTAAAGCCTGAGGATGGGTAACCACCAGATAATGTCCGGCTGGCTCAGGGACCCCCTCGTGCAGGTCCCGAACGGGTGGACTATCGGTGATCAGACGGAGCGCCCGCTCAAACTCCCGGCTGCGATGGGACCGGATTTGAAATGGCAGCGCAACCTCATTCTCTCCACCGGGATCGCCAAATCGCAACTCGAGCCTCTGCGACCGGTTGAGAATCAGTTCACCAGTGTTGGTTACAACCTGCAGGGGATGAAACGTCACCTTCACCATCCGGATGCCGCGCACTACGAGCGGCCGACTCACTTCATAAGTTTGCACCGGATAGGGTTTTTCACTGTTCTTCAAACCTACCAACGAAGCGGCAAGACTTGGAACATCTTCCAAGCGCAGCCGCTGAACTTCGGGTGGTGATGCCACAACCTCAAATCGACCTTCGGGAGGTATGGAAACGAACCTGCTCACTACCGGATACCACCATATCAAATCATCTCCCAAGGCTTCGCCTGAAGGCAATGCGTTATATTGGGAAATCCCGGTGGATGGCGTCAAGGTCTGGAGATTGGCTACGGTCTCGGCAGCTTCTGGAGCATCGACAACACGTGTCAGATCATACCTGACCTCAACTGTTTGCGATGACGTTTGATTCACTTCCACGCCACGCATCGATGCAGTCGCTGCCTCTGACCCGGCCGACTGTCCAGTTGAAAGAGGCAAGGACACGGCAAGAATCAACAAACCGGCAGTCGCAGCGATCCTCGACCGCCCGGCATGCCCTTTGAATACGTTGCCAAAACTCAAGGAGGGCGGGCTGAACGGCCCGCCCTCCCGATGAAGATGGGAGTGCTCTCTATCTTGGAACAATGATTTCCTCAGCGTTTACCGTTTGAATCCAAGTCCGAAGGATTGTGTGACGGCAAGTGAAAATCCCTTGGCCCCAGCCAGAACACCACGTTGCCATGAGGCTCCAAAGTTCAACTGGTATCCGGGCAGTTTTATTCCGAATCCGCCTCCAAGTTCGAATCCCTCCAGACCGCCGAACGATACTCCAGCCCTCAGCGGCAGCACGACAAGCCAGCGAAACTCCGTCCCGACTGAGAACTTCGGCGTAAGAGAATTGGCCGGAACGTCGTTCAGCCCTTGATAGTAGTTGGCAAAGAGATCTGCCTTCCCATTCATATAGGGCAGGTCGCCGGAAATCATGAAATACTTCGGCAGCGGCGTTGTGCGCGATCCGATATTATAGGTCGTATCGTCCTGTTGTAGGAAGTGCTCCCAGTATTCGTTGTGGGACAAGGAGTCGGGATGGATGCCGGAGTTGCGGTAGAACTGGCTTTCGTGTGCTTCGACATCGCTCCAGTTGATCGAACCGATGACGTTGCCGAGAGTAACTCCAAGGTAGATGTTGCCGGGGTCCATTTTGCCGGCAGCCGCCAGATCGAGCCCAATGCCATCGCCGCCTTCCTTCCCGATCAACAGGCGGGTCAATCCTTCGGCCCGAATCGTTGAACTGGTGATCTGCAGGACCGCGTCCTTCTTGTCGAGTTCTCCATAGGCAATGCCGCCGACATACTTGAAGGTAGCGCCGACAGCAAATTCGCTCAGAAACGGAAAGGGCGCCGGAAGTGGATGTCCAACCGAAAGGCCCGCCGTCCAGTAGGCCATCCCGGCTTCCTCGACGGTTCCGAAGTCATAGACCCGATCCTTTACCGGCCCGGTCAAGGCCATCTGGAAGAGATCCTCCGGTAGTGAAAAACGCCCCAGCACGTGAGCGTCGGTATTGAAAGCAAAGCGCCCCCCGGAAAAGCCGAAGATAGGAATCCCAAGCGCAAGATTCATATCCAGATTGTCGGTGTCGAATTCGCCCAGGATGCGCTCCTTATCGGTCGAGTCGAGCACTTCGCCTTCCTGGAAGTTGTCCATTATAAACTGCGGCGAGAAAGCATTGTTGCCGAATGACCAGGCAAACGAGGGTAGTTGCATCGTCACCTTGGGATTCGCCTTCAAGCCGAGGTTGGCCGGGTTCCAGCCGGCTGCCTGAGCGCCATACATTCCGAGCGGACTCGAACCGGCCATCGCTACGCTGCGACCCGTCCGAAGAGCCTGTGCGAGCGCCCCCTCTGGAAGCATCATCATCACCGCGAATACCGCAGGCAGCCAACCCTTCACGGCGATTTCTGCCTTCCGCTTACTGCTCTCATTCCTCATCTTCAGTTTCCCCCCTCGTCTTTGGAGTTGACCATATACTCGATCGTCGCGGAGGCTTGCACAGCCAGCGAGTCAGCGCCGAATATCCAGGCTGTATCACCCAGACTGCTGTAGAGTTCGATGATCTGCTGGGTGTAGAGCGGCGCCCGGCGCATATTGCGTAACGATGTCTCTGGTATCAACCGAACATAACTTGACTCGGCTGACGCCTCCACCCGTCGGTCGACGATCCGACCACGCGGTATGCCGACCGCAACGACGACATCCATCGCCAGACTATCGTTCCCCATTAGCAACTTCACGACCCCGCCAAGCGGGATGCTGTTGGTGATGTTCAGGTCGATTGAAGC
>VGIQ01000124.1 GCA_016867835.1 Calditrichota bacterium
AGGAAGCCTTCCTTTAGCAGCATCACCTCGGCACCGCGGGGATCGTATAGCCGCAAGGCCCAATGACCGGGACGAGGGAGGGTGTAGTGGATGGAGAGGGATGAATTGAAAGGGTTGGGGAAAGCTTCGAGAAGCGCAAATTCATTTGGAAGGCCGGCATCGACTGCCCCGGAGTCAAAAGGGCGGCCGTTCAGGTTCGCCAGTAAAGCATCGATCTTTTTATGTAGCGCCAGCACCCGCCTGTCATTCCCGGCGGCATCTAATTCATCCCCACCTTGTCGAATCAGCGCCAACTCGGCATAGGCAAGGTCGATGGCATAATAGAGGCTGTCGAGGCGGGCTGGAGCGTCCTCCAATGCCGCTTCGAGACGGGCTACGGCACCGGCGGCCTCGCCTGCTTCGACCAGGTCCTGGTTCGCCAGCCGGAAGGCATATTTGCCCAGCGACGTTGCTACTCGATCCTCAGCAATTTCGTTAAGCACCGCTTCACGCTCACCGACCGTAGATAGTAAATACCACATCTTCAGTGCGCCCGGCGCCACGGCCGTCGCGGGATAGTCGCTCACTACCGCCAGATAGCCCTCACGCGCGGCAGCGTAGTTTCCTGAATCGGCGGCAAATTTCGCGGATCGGAACCGGCTCAGCGCCGCGCGCTCGTCCTCGATGCTGGAGGTGTAGTTCGGCGTCAGGTCGGAGGGCGAATAGGTGACCGACGAGGTCGGATAGAAATCCCCCGAACCGACCGTCCCATTGCATTTGTAGTAGTTATAGGACCCGTCGAACGGCATTTGGGTGAGGTTGTAGCCATGGCTGGAGATCAAGTAGTCGCCTGCATTGTTGATGAAGTCGTTGTGTCCGCTGCTCCAATAAGTATAGGAGGGCGAGACCTGGATCAGTTCCGCCCAGGTCGAATCGGTCTTTGGGGTATGCGAGGCGGTCAGGTTGTCCGAAAAGCGATTAGCGAAGGTGGTGAGCCAGTCGGTGAGGAAAAGCGCCCCTCCACCGGTGTTGCGGACGGCGGAGAGGGCGTTGCCGGAAATGTCGTTGTGGAACAGCGTGAGCGTCGAATTGTAGCCATAAACTGCGGCGCCGAGCGTCCCCTGCCCCGATCCAGTGATCGTGCATTCGCGAATATCGACGACGCTGTTGTAGGCATAAACTGCGGCGTTGCCGGAGTTAGTGAAGGTGCAGTTTTCTATCTCAATGCCGCCGGTCGAGGTGCAGTTTTCGAGGCTGACCGCGATGCCGGTGATGTCCTCGAAGGTGCAATTTTCGATCGTGCCGGTACATTTGGATAGCGACAGCGCAGTGGAATAACCGCGGAAGGTGCAGTTGTGGAAGGAGACAGTGGCGGAATCGGCGGTGAAGGCCGTTCCGCTGCCAATTGCTGATATAAATTGACAGCCGATGAAAGTCATACTGCCACCGGGCTGGATCTGGAAACGACCATCCACAATTAGTCCATCCTCTAACTCTCCTCCATAAACCAATGGCAGGTAATACCAGCCACCTTCTTCATTGGGTTTGAATACTATATTCCGACCTGCCCAGAATTCATAATTCAATGATTGTCCGTAGGATCGCAAACCCGTTTCAGTATTGAATTCAACGACGGTGTTTGGCATGATGTAAAGTGAAGAGTTGAATTGAAGTATTTGATTGTATCCGAATGAAACATCATCGGCGACTATCACTCTATCTCGCCAATAGGTACTCCCTCTGGGAAGCCACCCTTTATAAGGTTGTGCATAAAGCCCGGTGTGGCGAGGGCCGTTGCCGAGTTGAGACCATTCGACGACCGCCAACTCATTTCCTGATTCGTCGAGATCCGGCGCATTTTGTCCCGTCAATTCCCACACCCGAACATACATCCGGGTGCGATTCGCATTGAAGGAACTGGAGATCACTTCAAGGCGATTGTCGTCGTTAAGATTGGTTATTATAGGAGTTGAATAGTAAGAATCGCCAGTGAAGTTGAATTCTGTCTCGATGCCCTCTTCGATGCTCATGACGTGCAGATTGTTGTTTCGCCATTTGCCCGAACCAAAAAGGTTGACAAACGCTCCGTAGCCGATATCAGCCATTGAAAGCATGACTCCGGCGGGGTGCTCATTATTGTTCGTCGGAACCGGCCAACGAGCGTTGGGGTCGAATTCCGATTGATCATTCTGCACCCAGAAGACGGGGTCTGAATTCCCGCCCGTCGTATGTAAGGCGGCAAATGGCAGTCCGTTGCGTCGGACATCGCCGGCTGCTATCTGTTCGCGCAGATTGAGGGCGTATGTGCCTGGAAGTAGATTACCACCCGGTCCCCAATTCTGCCGATTGTTGCCGTTAATGTCGATAGCATTGACGAAAGTTCGGTTCTGATCATCTTGATAGGGTAGAAGTGCTCGCAGAGTCCCATCGTTATCTAGATCGACCAGAGTAGGACCGATGCCGCCGAAATAGGTCGCGGCATTGGGATGACCGGGGCGGGTAACCTGAGTAACCAGCGACAATGTTTGGGTTGCAGGATCATAGGTGCGAATCCAGATGTAGTCACGGGAAGTAGAAACGACTTCCTTCTTGCCATCGCCGTTCATATCGCCGACGGCGGGAATCAAAGAGTGATCAGAAGTCTCGCCAGGCGCTCCGCCGCCATAGCCGCTCATCACCTTTGATCGCAATTGAAGGGGGGGGTTGGATTCTGTATCGAATGCTATCACCATTGTAACCCACCGTTCACCAGTAGGGTTGGGCCAAACACAGCCTCCTGGTCCATTCCCGGTCCTGGTCTTGTTGCTCCACCCACCTAGAATGATTTCCATCCTCCCATCTTCGAATGAGTGTGAGGTCTGGTAGTCAACGACGTCAACATCTGCAAGGACTGGCGTCCAGGCCCTAATCCAGTGCTTCAGATCAAATTCGTCACTAGCAAAATCGAGGCCGATCAGGCCGCTTCTTCCGATAATCTCACCGGATACACCGCTGCAGATATAGAGTTCAGTGTTGCTTGGAATTACGGTAACTTGATGAAAATGTCCTAAACCGCCGCCAAGACTATGCCATTGTTGATACGTATAATCTGAATCATTCTTGCCTATCGTGAAGACGATTTCGGGCAATCCATCACCCGTCACATCGCCCACCGCCGGAACGCCCCGGATGGCATAGCCTGTAGGATTGCCATTTTGGTCTTCGGACCAGAGATTCTCAGGAACCTCAATGGGCTCGTCGAGTTCGATTTCCACGCCAACAGCATCGAAGACGCGGATGCGTCGGCAGTCGGCGATAATGACTTCCTTGACGCCGTCTCCGTCGAGGTCGGCGACGACCGGGCCGAACCAGTAGATCCCCGTCGGCTGCTGCCAGATGCCTTCGATTTCGAGCGGAGTCCAATCCCCCAGGTTGTTCCACTGCGGCTGAGCATTGATCGTTACACAGGTAAAGATTCCAGCAAGTGTAAGGATGCTTGCAGTGACGAGTGAATTTCTGAAGTGTGATATGGTGTTTCCTCTTTTGTGAATTGAGATGGATTATCGGATACGTTTAATGATGATTGAAACTGACGTTGATGCACCCTCGACCTTACATTGGTAGTTTCCACTGGGAGCGGGATTACCATACCTGTTGTTTCCATTCCATTGAATGATCTTGGTTTGCGGACTGTTGACAGCGAATCTCGAAGACCAGATTTCCCGGCCTTGCAAATCGACCATGCTTAGATGATACTCGCCAGAGCGCTGTGCCGTAAATTGAATAATTACTGAACCGTTCGATGGATTGGGATAGGCAATGAGCGAAGACTTGTCTGGAGGGAGGATCGGTCTTTCTTTCGCTACTCGATTCGGCAATGGCGAATATCGCATGAATATCTCATCGCCAGTGTTGTTATTATTCCATCGACTGTCAGCCCACAGAACCGCCACCGACGAATCTGAAAAGAGCGCCATCCGGCGGGTATTGGTGCCGCGTCTTTCGATGAATTGAAGTGAGTCAATATAGTTGCCGTCGAGATCGAAACTGGCGAAGGAAGTTCCAAAGCGGGGGAACTGGGGGAAAACCCGCCCCGCTGCCATATAGATGCGATCCCGATTGGGATTAAAGACAAGTTGCCCCCAAAATCCCCCTCGACCCTCTCCTTCGATTATTTGATCATATCGAAGTTCGAAGTTGGGCAGACACTGGATGAGATTGTCGGTGATGGTCAACCAACCGTTGCTATGGACCAGCAGGCGCATAATGATGCGGTGTTCGGTATCGATTAAGATGTTCGAAACAATGTTTCGATAGTCGATACCGTCGGGCGCAGGGATCTCCACTGGGCCGATTGCGCGCTCGTCGTCAGGTGCAATCTTGGTGTAGAACCATTTCGGATCCATAGGATGCTGATTCCAACTTATATGCAGCGTGTCACCATCATCTATTGTGAGTTCCGGGTCCTGCGCAACTTCGCCTTCATATCCATCTGCAAGAAAGTGGAGGGTATCGATCAACTCTCCTTCGAAAGTCCACCTGCCATATGCCAGGAAGTAGTCGCGCCACCTACGGACCGGATCCCAAAGTTCAGTGCGCGACAGTATAACAAGTCGCTCTTGCGAATCGATAGACATCCGCGGTGCGCCGTAAAAATGTCCGACAGATTGGACGATTCCTTCCAATCGCACGGTCTGAATGTGCTCACCATCCGATGTGAACATCGTGTGGAAGAGTTCCTCCCCACCCCACAGCAAGTGAACGTTTTCATTGCGATCTAAGCAGACATCCCAGCAATGTCCTCCCCGATCCTCATCTTGCGGGAAGAAGAGCCCTATCGGAAGTGGATCTGTTAAGGCCTGCCCGAACTTGTCGAACTTCTGGTATGCCGCTTGACTTCCAAATTGACCTTCAAGTCCTGCACGGCCAACTTTGTAGCCCATGTGGATCACATCGCGGCTGTCAACGACGATTCTAAAGAGGCTTCCGCTCATATGCATACGACCGACGTTGGTCAACTGCACCTCCTCCGACCACTGCCTCGCCTCCGCCGGGCAGGGTCCTCCCGTCGCCCCCAGGACCGCCAGCGCGAGCCATAGCCCCCACGTCCGCCTATGTCTTGTCGTCCGCTTCATACCCTATAACCTAATGCCACCCGGCTGCAAAATCAAGTCTGCTTCGTTTTGCACTTCCTCCGACCTCTGCCCGTCCTCGCCGAAGACGTAGGTCGCAGCCATGGCGTCTCCGGCAGTCAGGCTAAAAAAGAAGAGAGAGAGAGAGAGAGACGATTGTGATTGTGAGCATGCTCACGAGAGGGTGAGATAGGGACCGAGCGAACATTGCAAGCCTCCTTAGCGATGGTGGTGTCATGGACAAACCTCGAAGCCCTCTAAAGGGGCGGAGCCTTCAACAGATCGAACGGAACAGCAGCGGTCATGGCGGAGTTCAAGAGGGGCAACTCTGCCGTACCAAAAAATATACGGTTCGGAAGACCCTTTGTCAATACCCCGGCGAATCTATTTTTGCAGCCTCAGTCCCCCCCCCAACGACAAAGGGCGTCAAGTTCGCACCTGACGCCCTGCTGCCGGGTGTGGTGACGTGGCTGCCTACGCAAGCAGCCGGATGAAGTCCGCCTTTGACCTCAAGCGTGAGATATGCAGCCGGTTGACGGTGTCGAATAGCACCCGGCCATGCAGTTGCCCGGGATCGGCATCGGAGGGGGGGTGATGCAGAAGAATCGTCACATCGTCACGCTCGGGGCGTATCTGATGCTATAGTAGGAAGATACGATGTGACGGAAGGGTGACGGAAGGTGATGGAAGGAGGTGAAGACAAAGAAGAGCACGAACTGAAGATAGGATATCGAGGGTGAGAGGGTGGTGCGGCTCCATTGAAACGGAATCAATCAATGCGTAAGACCTTGAGCTTCACATCACCACTTGGAAGATGTGCGATAACAGTCTCACCCGCCGTTGCACCAAGTAGCGCCTTAGCAATCGGAGTAGCCGGGTTAATTGTCCCAAATGCCGGTTTTGATGGTGCAGAAGAGATTAGAGCCTGTGCCTCGCGATTATCCTTCTCATTGAAATAGGTAACGTATGACCCAATCTCAATCCGATTCAAGCGTTCGGACTTCTCTTCCTCTTGCGTGACGACAGTGTCGTATACAATTTTCGATGACCGAACTTGAGGTAGAATGTTGCGCTCTTCAAGTTTGATCCACAATCGTTTGAGTGCTTTCTCCTGTTCAAGATAGAATTCACATTCACGAATCCGATAGAACTCCCAACCGCATCGCTCCAATATCCTCTGGCGCTCCATATCCTTTTCATATTCGTCCAATCCATGCCAATGGTCACCATCGCATTCGACTGCAAGCCGGGATATTCCTCCCTCAATGACTAAGTCAATTTCCTTTTCAGCGACCTTATATGCTGGAATGACATTGTATCCGCGCCGAGCAATTTCTAACGCAACATCCACCTCGAACCAACTGCGGAAGGGAGCAGGGGGCTTGACGATGGAGCGATTGTCCTGTTGTGCATGACGTTCAATCTCTGTCACCTCCATTCCGGCAACCTTTCGAATTTCGGTGTTCTGGAAGAACTCCAACAGCCGCCGTCGCATGCAAGTTGAACTTAAGTCATTCACTGTTACCGAATTGAAGAGCCACATTTGGTCGCGGGCACGGCTTGCGGCGACATTGAATCTCCGCTCGTCAGAAGCCCTTGCTAGCGCGCCAATGGTTTCGTTAGGCGACGCCACCATTGAAAGAAAAATAACATCTCTTTGGTCACCTTGAAAACTGTAGGGATTCCCACAGATGAGACGCCTCTTGGATATCTCCTCAGCGCCAATAATGTCAAGAAGTCTTCTTTCAATTAGACCTGCGTGAGCATCTCCTTGCAAAGAAATGACCCCCATTGTTCTGTCTTTGTAACTTGAGTCCTTGCACAATTCAGCAATCGTAGATGCAATTGCATCGGCCTCTGGCTCATTAACTGCCTTGCTGTCGGAACCTCTTCGCCATCCGTTTGAAATGTAAACAGATTTAAGCGGCGTCAAGCGATCGGGACCGTATTGACGCAAAGGAATAAGGGGTGAAGCGCTATAACACAAATCGTTGCTGAATTTGATTATTTCAGGCATGCAACGAAAGTGCTCACGAAGGGACACCTGACGCCTACCGTAGCGGAGTTTTCCTTGGTCGAAGAGGCTGCTCTCTACATCAAAAGAACTACTAAACTGGAAGTCCTTCAAGAACTGTTTCATAAGGGCATTGACAGTATTTCGGTCAATTCCGACGGATTCGGGGCTTATTTGTTTGTCGTCTCCAACTATTATAATCCTCTTTGCAAGATAGAATAGAGGAAGCGCTTCAAGTCCGCATTGGGAAGCCTCGTCAACAATAATCACGTCGAATATCTCCGGGCTTGCTTTCACAGTATCCCAAACGCGATGCAATGGCATAACCCAAGCAGGAACT
>VGIQ01000125.1 GCA_016867835.1 Calditrichota bacterium
GGGGCTGGAGCGGCTTCGGTCGGTTCTGCAGCCAGAGCCGCCTTCGGCTTGCGTCCGCGCTTCTTGGGGGCTGGAGCGGCTTCGGTCGGTGCTGCAGCCAGAGCCGCCTTCGGCTTGCGTCCGCGCTTCTTGGGGGCGCCAGCCGGCATCGACAAATCGATGGCTCCGCTCTCTACGTTTTGAACGAATTCCTGTAATTTCTGCAGGGTCCGCTTATGAGGTTTGCGCGCCCCGCCTTGCTCCATTTCACGCAAGGTTGGAAGACTGAGCCCGGAGAGTTCCATGAATCGTTGCTGGGACAGCCCTTTCTGGGTTCGCCACTCGCGCAGATTCATCTTGTCGAGGTCGGACATTGACCTTTCCTTTGGGTTGAGTGAGTCGAAATGTTCGTCGGTTATGGCTTCAGAGCCACCGTTCTTGATCGAGACTGCGATACTGTATCGCTTCGGTCAAATGTTCTGGCTTGATATCGAGCGATCCATCCAGGTCGGCGATCGTTCGAGAAACTTTCAGGATGCGGGTGTAACCGCGGGCCGAAAGACCAATCTGACCTTCCATTGCCTGTTTGAGAAGCAGTTCACTCTGCTTGTCAACCTTGCAATATTTCCGCATTTCGCGAGTTCCCATATCAGCATTCACCTGCACATTGGCGACATGTTGAAATCTCTCATATTGAATCTGTCGGGCGGCTTCAACACGGGCGCGAATGGCAGCGGAGTTCGGTTCGCCGCTTGCTTCCGAAGCGAGATTCTCAAAAGGCACCGGCGGCACTTCGATTTGGATGTCGATCCGGTCGAGCAGCGGCCCGGAAACATGCCCCAGATATTTCTGAATCTGTATCGGGCTGCAATGGCATTCCCGGGTCGGATGACCGCGAAAGCCGCAGGGACAGGGATTCATCGCGGCGACGAGGATAAAATTCGCAGGATAAGTGAGCGACATCTTGGATCGTGTAATAGTCACGTCGCCGTCTTCCATCGGTTGGCGCAGGACCTCAAGGACGCTCTTGTGAAATTCGGGTAGTTCGTCGAGGAAGAGGACGCCCTTATGTGCCAGAGAGACTTCACCGGGGCGGGGCACCTGTCCGCCGCCGATAAGCCCGGCGTCCGATATGGTATGATGAGGGCTGCGAAAAGGCCGGATTGAAAGAAGCGGGATGTTGGGCGGAAGCATTCCGGCAACCGAGTAGATTTTCGTTGTCTCAAAGGCTTCTTCGATGGTCAATTCCGGCAAAATCGTCGGCAGCCTTTTGGCGAGCATAGTCTTTCCGGATCCCGGAGGGCCTATCATCAGGAGATTATGCCCTCCCGCGGCGGCGATTTCTATTGCTCGCTTGGCGTTATCCTGACCGCGCACATCTGAGAAATCGACCGCATAGCGCATCGTCGAGCGGACAATCGAAGCCGGATCCACAACTAAAGGCTCGATTGGTCGTTCGCCATTCAGAAATTCGACTGCCTGGCGTAAATGCTCTATCGGGCGAACTTCGACCCCATCCACCATAGCCGCTTCGGCCGCATTCTGTGCCGGAACAAATAGCGACCGGACGCCGTCTTTGGCGAGCGCGCCAGCTATGGGAAGCGCGCCGCGAATTGGCCTGATGCCACCGTCCAATGCCAGTTCGCCCAGGAAAACGGCGTTCTTTAGGCCCTCACGTTCAACCTGCCCGGTGGCTGCCAATAATCCCAAGGCAATGGGAAGATCGAACGCCGAGCCTTCCTTCTTCACCGAAGCAGGCGCCAGATTAACGGTTATCTTCTTGGAAGGAAAGAGAAATCCGGCATTCTTGATGGCTGCGCTTACCCGCTCCCGAGATTCCTTCACTGCAGTATCCGGCATTCCGACCGTGGTGTAAGCCGGAAGTGCCGTATCAAGGTGCACTTCCACCTTCACTTTAAAGGCCTTTATGCCATCGACTGCCGCCGACAAGATTTGGGCATACAAGGTGCGCTATTATCCCGGATGCTTGTTAATAAGGCTGTTTACCCTGCAATTTAAAGCCATTCAAATCACTTGTCAATATCTTTGGTGACAAAATGAAAAAGAAGTGCCGCTCGATTAGACATGGCAAAAAGTGAACAGACCTGCCTACTTAGGCAGGTCTGTCACCAGTTCAGCACTGGGGAACTGATTATCTTTCCGCTTCCATACGAACGCGCTGGCGGGGAAGGACGAGTTGCACCCGGACGGCGCCGTTTTCGCGCACCCCGATGCGAGTCCGGACGGCGCTGGTGCGGGTCTGGGCCGCGACCACGTAGTATCCCCCCGGGATTCCATCGAAGACGAAGCGCCCGCCGCGATCACTCGTAACGCGTGCAGCGAAGGCTCGCTGTCCACGCGGGACATCGACCTGCTGTATCGTAACCAGCGCTCCAGCCACCGGATTGCCTGCAGCGTCAAGCACCGCACCGCCGACCGTTGCGGCTTCCACGGGCGGAGCGAAAATTCCCAGCGCCAGCAGGAAAAGCGCTGCGACACCGATTCTTGTAATGTTCTTCACTGATCTGTCCTGTGTGTTGCTTGGATGATAGCGGGTAGATCGACAACATCCCAGGTTGCTGTCGTAACCCTAATCAACTTACAAGACTATAGCCCCCAAAGTCAAGGATTTCCAAGGCTCAAATGCGTAGGCTTTGCAGTTCTTTCAGGTATAGCGCCCGCTCGAAGGCGGCCGGATCTGCCACCGACTTCTGGCTCATCGAGCCGATCATCTGACCGACCGACTCGTAATCGTGCTCCTCCAGCCAACGTTGGAGATCGGCAACGATCTGGCTTGCGTAGGCCGTGCCATTCTTCAGGAGGGCGCTGCAAGTCAACGTTGCACTCGCACCGGCCATCAGCAGTTTGATTGCATCTACTGCGGTGTGGACGCCTCCCGTCGCCGCAAGCGAAGCCTCAATGCGCCCATACAGAATGGCAATCCAGCGCAGCGGAAGGCGGATGGCGCTCGAATCGGAGAGGACGATGTGTGGCTTGACGCGCATCTCATCGATGTCAAGGTCAGGTTGATAGAAGCGGTTGAACAGGACGAGGCCGTTGGCTCCGGCTTCGACGAACTGCACCGCCATTCGGGGCAGCGAGGTGAAAAATGGCGACAACTTTAACGCCACAGGAATTGAAATCTGCTCCCGCACCGCACGCACCACATCGAGGTAGGACTCCTCCAGGGCCGTGCTCTCTTGTGCCGGATCGGTCGGTATATAGTAGAGGTTCAATTCAATGGCGTCGGCGCCGGCTTCCTGCAGGCGTGCAGCATACTTCGTCCAACCGCCCGGCGTTACGCCGTTAAGGCTCCCTATGACCGGGATAGCGACGGTCTCCTTCACGCGCCGGAGGTGCTCGACGTGTTCCTCGCCGTCGAGGTTGTAATCCCCCGGATCCGGAAAGTAGGTGAGCGCTTCGGCGAAGGAATCGGTGCCTTGCGTGGTGTGATAGTGGAGAAGCAGCGCCTCGTTGGTGATCTGCTCCTCGAAGATCGAGGGTAGCACCACTGCGGCGATGCCGGCGTCCTCAAGCCGCCTGATCTGATCAAGCGATGCGGTCAGCGGCGACGATGAAGCCACTAACGGATTGCGAAGCGTAAGCCCAAGATAAGTTGTTGATAAGTCCATAGGTGAATGCAAAGTAGAAGATGTCAGGTGCGAGGGTCTATTGTTGTAGTAAACTAATGGTTGCATAACCCAAAAATTTAAGCCCGGGATAGGCGCAAGCAATGAGCAACTTCTCTTTAACTCGTTCCAATCCGAGCATAAGATGTGCATACGCGAAGAGCAATAGCATTGCGACCAGGGCGGCTGCCAGCCGCGTCCATAACATTACGGATGGCGAGTTTGTGAAGAAGAGCAGCCAAAATCGGGATGTCTCGACGAGCGGCATCGCCAGTGCGATGAATAACACTCCCGCCCAATCGGTCGGCTTGCTGCGCGTTACCAACAATATGCTCAGGTAGATACCAAGCAGATTGACGCCTACCCAGAAGAAGACGACGGCGAGCAAGTCTAATTCACTTCTGCGATTTTAGCGGGCATGTTGAAAGTAGTTTGCGCTTCTCGAGTGGTTGATTATCCCTCCCAGGCAGCGGAAACTTTTCCACTTGGCCACTTGCCTATTTGCTCACTTGCTCCCCAAAATTCATCGCCGCAAGTTGTTCATAGAACCTCCAACGAGACTGAGTGTCTGACTGCGCTTTCTGGATGAGTTCCCGTGCGCGATCGGCCTTGAACTTGGTGAGCATTCTCCAGCGGGTCTCACTATAGGCGTACTCTTCGACCGGAATGGAAGGCGGTTTGGAATCGAGGATCAGCGGATTCTTCCCTTCCTTTGCCAGTTCGGGGTTGTAGCGGTAGAGCGGCCAGAAACCCGACTTTACTGCCATATCCTGATGCTCCATCCCCTTTTCCATATCGATGCCGTGTGCGATGCAGTGGCTGTAAGCGATGACAAGCGATGGCCCGTCATAACGCTCGGCTTCGAGGATTGCACGGACGGTCTGCTGGTCATTAGCGCCCATGGCTATCTGAGCGACATAGACGTGCCCGTAGGCGATAGCCATCAGGCCGAGGTCCTTGCGCGGCATAGCCTTTCCCGAGGCGGCGAACTTGGCGACAGCACCGAGCGGCGTCGCTTTCGAACACTGACCGCCGGTGTTGGAATAGACGCCGGTATCGAGCACCAACAGGTTGACGTTGCGCCCGGTAGCAAGGACATGGTCGAGTCCGCCGTAGCCGATATCGTATGCCCAGCCGTCCCCGCCCATCCCCCAGACCGACTTCTTTACAAGCGCATCGGCGATCTCGAGCAAGTGCCGTGCTTCCCAGCCTTCGATTCCGGGCAGGATCGCCTTCAGTTGACGGACATGTTCCCGTTGGTCGTAGATCTCAGCCTCGTCGAGTTGCAGATTGGTGCGGATGGCTTCGACCAGTTCACCGCCGATCCGGTCTTTTAGTCGCCCGACTAACTCGAGTGCATACTCGCGGTGCTTGTCGAGAGTCAGCCGAAAGCCGAGAGCGAATTCGGCGGCGTCTTCAAATAGTGAGTTGTTCCAGGTAGGCCCTCGACCGTCGTTGTTGACCGTCCAGGGCGTCGTGGGCAGATTGCCCCCGTATATGGACGAGCAGCCGGTGGCGTTGCCGACGACGAGCCGGTCGCCGAAAAGTTGGCTCACCAATTTCACATAGGGCGTCTCGCCGCAGCCCGAACAGGCGCCAGAATACTCGAAGAGCGGCTGCAGGAACTGCGATCCCTTCACCGTATTGACCTTCACCAACCGGCGATCGACCTCGGGCAGTGCCAGGAAGAAAGCGTAGTTCTCGCGCTCCGACTCGCGAAGTGGCGGCTGCGGTCCCATATTGATCGCTTTATGCTTCACTTCGGTCTTGGAACGGACCGGGCAGAACTCGACGCACAGACCGCAGCCAGTGCAGTCTTCGGGCGCCACCTGAAGGAGGTATTTCTTCCCTTTGTAGTCGGCCGCCTTATAGTCCGCAGACTTGAGGGCTGCCGGCGCTCCGGTGAGTAGTTCCGGATCGACCACCTTCTGGCGGATGGCAGCGTGCGGGCAGGCAATAGAGCACTTGCCGCACTGCGTGCAGAGCGCTTCGTCCCAGATGGGAATCTCGAGCGCGATGTTGCGCTTTTCCCATTGTGCGCTGGCAGTCGGGAAGGTGCCGTCTTCGGAAAAGGCGCTGACCGGCAGATGGTCGCCGCGGTTGCTAATGATGGTTCCCAGCACATCCCGTATGAAATCGGGGGCTTCAGGCGCAACGGGCGGCAGCCGGTCCCAGGTGGAGGTTGCTTCGGCAGGCACCTTAACCGGAAACAGGTTGTCGAGCGTCTGGTCAATGGCGCGAAAGTTCATTTCGACGACCGCGTCGCCTTTGGATCCATAGGTCTTCTTCACCGCCTTCTTGATCTGCTCGATCGCATTCTCCCGCGGCAGGATGCCCGAGATCGCAAAGAAGCAGGTTTGCATGATGGTGTTGACCCGCTCGCCCATGCCGGTCTCGCGCGCGACCTTGTAAGCGTCGATGACAAAGACCTTGATTCCCTTCTCGATAATCTGCCTTTGCATGCGCCTGGGAAGGGTATCCCATACCTTGTCGGGGGGAACGTAACTGTTCAGCAGAAAAGTCGCGCCCGGGACCGCGTCGGCGAGCATGTCGTACTTTTCGAGGAAGACGGTCTGGGAGCAGGCGACGAAGTTGGCGCGGTTGACAAGGTAGGACGACTTAATCGGTCGGGGTCCGAACCGGAGGTGCGATACAGTGATGGTCCCCGACTTCTTGGAATCATAGACGAAATAGCCTTGGGCGTAGTTGTTAGTCTCGCCTCCGATGATTTTGATCGAATTCTTGTTGGCGCCTACCGTGCCGTCGGCGCCGAGGCCGTAGAAGAGGCCGCGAAAGACGTCGTCCGGCTCGACCGAAAAGTCAAGGTCGTAATCGAGTGAAAGGTGAGTAACGTCATCCTCGATACCGACCGTAAAGCGCCGCCTGGAATCGGGCTTTGCCAGTTCATCGTAGATAGCCTTTACCATCGCGGGAGTGAACTCCTTGGACGAGAGTCCATACCGTCCGCCGATGACCCGGGGCATGGCGGTAAAAGGCGCGCTGCCGTCGGCAGACGCTTCGGCGAGAGCGGTCACGACGTCCTTGTATAGTGGTTCGCCTTCGGCACCCGGCTCCTTGGTTCGGTCGAGGACGGCGATCGCCTTGGTCGAGGCTGGGAGGGCTTGCATCAAATGAATGGCCGAAAAGGGCCGGAAGAGATGCACTTTGACGAGGCCGATCTTCTCACCGCGTGCAAGCGCCCAATCGACATACTCCTCGGCGGCTTCGGCGCCCGAGCCCATCATCACGATTACCTGTTCCGCGTCGAAAGCACCGACGTAGTCGAAGAGATGATATTGCCTTCCTACAACTTCAGCGAACCGGTCCATTTCGGCTTGCACCAGGTGCGGAGCGGCGTCATAGAACGGGTTCATACGCTCGCGAGCCTGAAAGAAGACGTCCGGATTCTGCGACGAACCGCGCAACACCGGCCGGTCAGGAGTCATTGCCCGACGGCGATGCGCCAGGATCGCATCGTCCGGCATCAGGGCGCGAATATCGTCCGGGGTTAGTTGTTCGACCCTTTGCACTTCGTGCGAAACGCGAAATCCGTCGAAGAAATGGACGAACGGAATCCGCGTCTTGAGTGCGGCCATTTGCGCGATGAGCGCAAAATCCATCACCTCCTGGACAGAATTCGAGGCTATCAAGCCGAAACCAGTCGAACGCACTGCCATAATGTCGCTATGATCTCCGAAAATCGAGAG
>VGIQ01000126.1 GCA_016867835.1 Calditrichota bacterium
AAGACAATCTATCCACGGAGCGTCCTGTGACCAAGGGCGCTGTTCAAGTCCCCTTCGGCTACGCCTTCGGGGACTTGAACAGCCATCACACTGTCAACAGATCGCTAAGATAGTACACCTAACTTATAATGGACGATGCGAAGTATGCTAGCACATATCATAATTCTCCTGGCACTGTCGGTGCTATCCACACTGGCAATGCCTCCGCACCCGGAGCGCTGGGATGCCCTCGACCCGGGCGAGCGTTCCCGCATTGCAGATGTCTTCGATGCCGGCGCTCGTCGTGGTCTGGACGCTCCCGGCATCTCAGTCCTGGACAGGATAGGCCGGCCGCGACGCGATGACCCGGCCGAGGAGACGATCCGTATTCCGGTGATACTCATCGACTTCGCCGACAACCAAGCAGACGCCAATGGGCATCCCCCGGTGTTCTATGCCCGGAAGTTTTTCAGTCAGGACGAGATCGATCCCGGTAGTGTGCGCGATTGGGTCGATGAGAATTCACTTGGACAGGTTCAATTGATCGGCGATGTCGTAGGCTGGTATCGGATGCCGCAGAACTACAACTATTATGTTGCCGGTATCTATGGTCTTGGCAACTATCCACGTAATGCCCAACGTATGGCTGAGGATGCCATACGCGCTGCCGATCGCGATCTCGATTACAGTCGTTACGACCACAACGACGACGGCCTCGTCGATGCCGTAGTCGTTCTTCACGCGGGTCCTGGTGCTGAACTTAACCCAAATAACCGCAACATCATCTGGTCGCACACCTGGCAGGTGGAAAATGTAGGCGACCTCGACGGCATTCGATTCCGCAACTATGTTACCGTTCCCGAGGACGGCAACATAGGTGTCTTTGGGCACGAGTTGGGGCATGCCATCTTTGGCCTTCCCGATCTTTATGACACTCGCAATCGTTCGACCGGTATCGGCACCTGGTCAATGATGGCTTACGGCTCCTGGGGAGATCAGGGGCGTCGTCCGGTCCACTTCGATGCCTGGTGCAAGACCCGACTTGGTTGGGCTAATGTCGTCGAGATCGCCTTCGATCAGGAGCGCGTCCTGCCTGAAGTCTATGGCGAAAACACCATCTATCGCCTCTGGAACCCGAACGATCAGGGCCCTCAGTATTTCCTTGCTGAATACCGCCGGAGGGTTGTTTTCGATGCTTCACTCGTGGCCGAAGGATTGCTCGTCTATCACATCGACGAGCAGATGCAGAACAACGACAATCCGTGGTGGCCGGGCAATCAGGGACAGTTACACAATCTTGTAGCGCTCGAGCAGGCCGATAACCGATGGGACCTCGAACGCAACGCCAACTATGGCGATGCCGGTGATCCCTATCCCGGATCCGCTGACAATCGCCACTTTCATATCAATTCGAGTCCAGGAAGCCGGGACTATGCAGGAAATCCCACCGGTGTTGCCATCCGCGATATTGCCATCGGTGAGCAAGGTGTCTCGGCGCTATGGGCTGTCGGGGTTGAAGCACCCGATTTGGAGCGTCAGACTATCTGGTTGACCGAGAACTGGAATCTCGCTTCCCTGCGCGTTCGTCCAGAGTCGAACGATGTCCGCGCTATGACCCGACCGCTCGTCGAAGCGGGCTTGCTCGTCATGGTCAAGGATGAAGCAGGCCGCTTCTACCATCCACCTTCCGGCTTCAATAACATCCCCTCCTGGGAGACCGGAAAAGGCTACATGATGCGCCTGATACGGTCCGCCGAATGGGTTGTCGAAGGAGAACCGATTCAGGCGCAAACGGAGATACCGCTTCGCGCTGGCTGGCGTTTTATGGCCTACTATCCTGACTACCAACTTACCGCTCCGGTAGCATTCTCCTCACTTGGCGATGCTTTGACCATCGCCAAGGATGTCCGGGGCCGATTCTATGTGCCCCGTCTTAACTACAACAGCATCCCCCTGCTGCGCGCCGGTCAGGGCTACCAGGTCAACTTGTCACGCGATGCCGCACTGGTTTATCCTGAGCCTTGACCTAATGGCAACATCATCGCTATCCCGCAATGCCTGAGATCGCAGCACCGGAATTCACGCTGGAAGATCGGATCGGCGCACTCACGCCCCGTATTACCGAAGTAGAGATCGAAATGGCTTCTCCGGAAGCCTTGTCGAATCCTCGTCGAATGACCGAACTGGCGCGCGAACATCGCCGACTCGTCGAACTGGTGCAAACCCGGGATGCGCTTGTCCGGGCGCGTAAAGAACTGAATGACCTGCAACAAGTTGTTGCCGACCCCGTCCTCGCCGAACTGGCACTCGAAGAGATGCCTCGCCGTGAACGGGATGTGCACTCATTCGAAGCGCGTCTTCTTCAACTAATGATTCCCGAACCGGTCGAGGATGCCCGCAACGCCGTGGTCGAACTTAGAGCCGGAACTGGTGGGGAAGAGGCTGCTCTCTTTGCCGCTGATCTCCTGAAAATGTATATGCACTACTTCGAACTAAAGAAGTGGAAAGCCGATATCGTCGATAGCAATTTCACTTCGCTTGGCGGGGTAAAGGAATTGACGCTTACCTTGTCCGGTGAAAGTGTCTATGGCCGGATGAAGTGGGAATCCGGCGTCCACCGGGTGCAGCGCGTTCCCGACACCGAAGCGTCGGGCCGTATTCACACCTCTGCTGCGACCGTGGCGGTTCTTCCCGAAGCCGAAGAGGTTGACATCGATATCGACCCGTCGGAACTTAAGATCGATACTTACCGGGCCTCCGGAGCCGGCGGGCAGCATGTCAACAAGACCGAGTCGGCTATCCGGATCACCCACCTGCCTACCGGGCTGGTTGTAACCTGTCAGGATGAGCGTTCCCAAATTAAAAACCGCGCCCAGGCGATGAAAGTGCTCCGGTCGCGGCTTTTCCAAATGAAACTCGAAGCCGAGGAAGCCAAACGCGCTGCCGAACGGCGCAGTCAGGTCCGAACCGGCGACCGCTCGGAGAAGATTCGCACTTATAACTACCCCCAGAATCGAGTAACCGATCATCGCGTTCCGGTAACGATTTACAGCCTCGACCGCATTCTCGAAGGGCAACTCGACCTGTTGCTCGATCCCTTGCACGAGCACTTCTCCCGGCTGAGACTCGAGTCCTCTCTTGCCGAAGGAGGCTTGGTTGCGTGAAGTAACCCCTGCCCAACGCGCCCGGCTTGGCATATTCCTGCTGGTTGCGGGAGGGACGCTGATCGTGTTACTCGGCATCATCACCGGAGGTAAACTACTCGAGCGCCGTGATACTTATTACATTCGCTACCGGGATGTATCTGTCAGCGGCCTCGATGTCGGAAGTCAGGTCAAGTACCACGGCGTCCGTATCGGACGTGTCGATAGGATCGCCATCGACCCCAAGGAAGTGGAGACTGTTGTAGTTACCATTTCCGTCGATCATGGCACCCCCATCACCAGCGATGTCAAAGCCGTCATTTCAGCCCTCTCATTAACGGGAATCAAAGTCATCGAATTGACCGGTGGCACCTCAGCCGCCAAGGTCCTTCCAGTCAACTCCGAAATCACACCTGCTCAGTCAACGTTCGACCTCATAAGCGGTAAAGCGGAGGCGGTATCTGAAAAGTTGGAATTGGTGCTGACCAATCTGGCAACACTTACCGGCGGAGAGAATCAGCAGCGCCTGATGGCTCTCATCGACAACACGACGGTTATCCTTAGCGATGTGCATGAAATACTCATCGACAACAGCCCGCGGATCTCCAACGCCGTTCAGAACTTCGAGTATGCTTCCGAACGCCTTGCTGCAGTCGCCGGATCGCCGGCTATAGACCGGGTGATTGCTAATCTCGATACGACGACGAGTGAGATTCGCGGAGCCCGGATCGGCGATGCGGTTTCCGACTTGCGGCTTGCGCTTCAGCAGGCGCGCACAACATTGACTCACATAGACTTGACTATTCTCAAGGGACGCCACGACATATTGACATCTCTTGAAGTATTACGCGAAAGCCTTGATTCATTCAACGAGTTTGCCCGGACCATCTCGGAGGATCCATCTCTGCTATTACGCGGCACCCGATCCGGCGAAGTGAGCGGCCCGGTTCGGGGACGTTAGTCCGGTATCGTCATCTTCACCACCATCGGACCTGACCATGAGGTATTCCGATCGTCTATATAAGGTTGCCCGGCGGTCGCCGGTCTTCCTTGGTCTTTTTCTAATCGCACTTGTAATACTTGCCGGCTGCGCCAAGCAGCAATTGGCGACCAGTTATTACCTTATTGAGTATGCCCCCAGTCCGGTCAATCCCCAACTCAAACTTTCCGAACCGATCCCTTACCGGGTTCAGGTGCGCAATTTTAAAATACCTCGCTCCTACGACTCTGTCCGGATAATCGCCCGCTACTCCAGCCATCAGATAGACTACTACCGCTACTCACTTTGGGCAGTTCGTCCCCAGGTGGCTGTGGCCGACCTTCTGGTCCAACACATCAAAGCCTATAACCTCTTTCGCAACTGCCAACGTGAGTTCCTCGAAGAGCGGCCGGACTTTGAGATCACCGGCGAGGTAACCCAGATTGAGCGCTTCGAGAGCGAAGCCTACACCGCCGCGCATCTTAGAATGCGGTTCGAGTTCTACGATTCCGGCAGCAACGACATCTTGCTGCTTCATGAGTTCGACCGTGAAATCAGCATCCCGCCCGGCAATATGTCGATCTTTGCCAAGGCTGTCAGCGACCTCATTTCTCAAGAGTCGGAGCAGTTTCTTGTCAAGATCGTTACCCACTTCTATCCAGTTCCAGCCGACAGCACCAATGAAGGTTGATTCGAGTCTCATGGAATGCAGAGGAGGGACAGGTTGGCAAGGACTGGTGATAGCGATCTCTTTGGTCGCCCGCTTGAATGCCGCCCCGGCACCGCCCGCGGTCGAAGGGTGGCTTCAGCCGCCGCCTCAAGAACAACTTTACGCCGAAGGCTTCGACGACCAGAAGGGGATGGGACGGATCTTTGTACCGGCGATGACCAATCCGAACAGTGAGCCGCCCTACGCTGTCTTCCTCGGCGACTTGCTGATTGCCCAGCAGAACACCGGTTCCAGCGCTTTCGTCAGTCCCGGCACCTACAAGGTCGTTTTCGGCACTGGAACAATCGAACAGCGTATCGTGAAGGAAGTCACCGTTCGACGAGAGGAGACCGTTATCATTGAACCGGACTGGGGCGCTTTGACGATAGAGGTGATCGACGAGTCGCGCAGTTACTTCTCACATGACCTGCAGATATTTCGAGTCTCGAGTGCTGAATCCTACGGCGTCATTCCGGCGATTAGTCCAGAGTTGGGGGAGCAGATGCAGACTCTCATTCTGGCTCCGGGACTCTACAAGATCGTGAAGCGGGGGCGGGACTTCAATACCTTCATAAACTTCGCCACTGTCTATCTCGAGACCGGCAACTACACCCCCTTCACGCTTGTCATCGAGAGCACCACCGGGAACTTCACCGGTGCCGGCATTCTGGCGCAGAGCAATGTTCTTCGGCAACTTGCGAACCTGCGCGGCTACCTTGCCATACATGGCAATATGGTGCTTAACTCGGACAATCGAACTTCGCGTTCGCCACGCACCGACATATCGGTTCTTGCCCAGGTCGAAAACCGATTGATATTCGATCGGTTCCCGCATTACTATCTTTCCAACAATCTGCTTGATCTGGGAACTCAGAAACTGCACAACACGCAGTTCACCATCAAACCCGACCGCTTGCAACTAAAGAACACCTATATCTACTACCTCCTGAAGTGGTTGGGAGGTTACAGTCGCCTCGATCTTGGCACACACTTTCTTCCGGTTACAAGTGTCTATGACCGGCCGGTTAACGTCACCTTTCACAATGAAGGTGGTAGGGTGATGCGCTATCTGCGTGGAGTACAAAGGGCCGAAACTGCACCGGCTTTCTTCCCGCTTGAATTGAAAGAGGGAGTGGGTGTCAATCTGACCCCACTAAGGTCGTATAACGCCCGTCTCAGCGTCCGCAGCGGCTTTGGATTTCGACAGAGTGTCAACAAGGATGTCTATCAGCCAACGGATGTCGATACCGTCTTCAAAGCAGTTCCAGACATCAACCAGAGGGGTTGGGAGGCATCCCTGGTGTCTAACTTTACCTTCTTCCAGAACCTTGGACTCACCACCGAACTTGACGTGCTCTTCCCGATTGGTGCTCAGGACGACCCGGTCATCGACCTTAGCAACTTTGTAAGTTTCGCATTAACTAAGAATGTAACGCTTGAGCACACCTTCCGCCTGAAGCACGACCGGACGCTCTACACTTACAACATCATCGAGCAGTTGATTTCCGTTCGACTAAGTTACTACTTCCTCTGATGCGCAGGGCTCGTCGGGCACGAGAGGCGTTCGAGGTCGATGCCGAAGCGATCCGACTGAAGATTTCGCTGCGGGGCGGGGGGCCACCGGGTCTGTTGAATGCACTCTCCGACGCCGTTCGTGCTGCCCCCCGGCAAAAAGTGCTTGTTGACTTGGGCGAAGTCCCGGCTATGGACAGCCTCGGCGCTTCACTGCTCTCCGAACTACTCGTGCGAGGTCATATGGCCGGTAAGGACATCGACTATTTAAACGCCTCGCCATCGGTGCAGCAAGTGCTGGCAGCCTATTTCTACCCAGCGCCGGAAGTGCGCATTTCACGCGATAAGCCGCGTTTCGGCGAAGCGGTCGGCGGCTGGTTCTATCGGCTTCGCGACGATGCCTGGGACCTTATCTTCCTAATATCTCAGACATTTTACTGGTCGTTGGTGGCGATCTGGCGGGGGGATGGGCATCGTAAAGGCGCAGTAACGGCTCAAGCGCTGCAGATAGGCGTCGGCTCGCTGCCGGTTATCGGCACTATCGCATTCCTGATTGGTATCGTTCTGGCGCTTCAGTCTGCCGAACAACTGCGCCAGTTCGGAGCGAACATCTTCGTTGCCGATTTGCTGGTGATATCGATGACTCGCGAAATGGGACCGTTGATGACTGCCATTGTCATGGCCGGGCGAAGCGGGGCCTCCATTGCCGCCGAAATTGCTACGATGACGGTTTCCGAAGAGACTGACGCCTTGACAACGATGGCGCTTAATCCTCTACGCTTCATCGTCGTCCCGAAAGTTTGGGGGATTACCCTCACAATGCCTTTTCTGGCAGTGCTGGCGACGGTGATCGGTATCGGAGGGGGGATGATTGTGGCGGTTGCAAGCCTGGACCTGGCGCCCCGGGCATTCCTGATTGAAGCACAGTCTGCGCTTTATCTAAAGGACGTCGTCACGGGA
>VGIQ01000127.1 GCA_016867835.1 Calditrichota bacterium
ATAGCAGATCAAAATAGACCCATTTTCAACAGACTCAACATAGCCGTAGCCCTGATAGGTGATGGTGATATCATTCCAGCGGGGCGAGCCGCCGTAGAACATCAGGACTTCTTCCTGATTACCGGCATAATCGTTCGGCTCTCCGGGTTGCCAGTTCGTAAAGTCCCAAGGTTCGCCCGTGACCCATGCCCATCCACCTGCAGGTTCATTGTTGTGATGCACCTGATATCCGCCCAGCCAGTAGATCCACTGCATTGCGGCAGGGAAGGTGTTGGTAATGAAGTCATTTTCAGCCTGCGAGGAAACCGTCGCAAGATGGGCATACCAATAGTTGCCCTGAGCATCGGTGTAACTCATTGCATTAGCAAGGTCGTTCGCTTCCTGCCAGGTGATTCCTGCTGCGGCAATCGCCTGATAGAGGTGGCCATTCCCCTGCCACGACACTCGAGCCGGAGCCTCGACGATCGGCTCGAATTCATTGACGAAATACCACGATAGGATATCGTGGATTTCGTAGGCGCCGCCGGTTGCGGCGGTGAAGCCGACGTAGGCGTCGTCCTGTCCGAGCACTGCGGAGAGATCGACGTTATGGGAGAGATTCGCGCCGCCCGGTCGGGAGTCGCTCTCGGCGATGCGAACTTCCAGCACCTGGCTTGCACCGTTGTAATCGACCCAGGCATGCCAGACCGCGCCGTTGTTCATCCGGGTCCCGACGTTGTAGCGCTGCACCGAGTTAAGGTCGCCGTCGATGTCGATCCCGACGTGGTTTCCGTTGTGGCCGTCGTAGTCGCCGTTGTTGTAGGTATCGAACTCGATGCCTACGCTGTTGTCAAGGCCGACATAGCCCAGGCCACCGCCTGCGCCGCCGAATTGATTCGATTCCGACTGCACGACGAATGCCAGGCCGTCAGCCCCGACGCCGTCGCCGTCGCCGAATCCGCCCGGACTGCTCATCCGAAATGTGAAGTAGGTGCTGAAGGAAGCGTCGTTCTGAAGTGTGATGGCTTGAGACAGGAAGGCGCCGCCCGCCTGACCTCCACTCGCGTTGGTCAGGCGCAGAATGTTCTGCCCGCCGACGTTTATGGGATTGCCGTAGCCTTGGGTGCTCCCGCTAAGGGTGAGCGATGAGATGTCCGAAAAGTCCGTGAAGTTCTGTTCTACACGGTTGTTTGCCTGAGCGAAGACGCTCGAAACACTGACGGTTAGCGCAACCGCCAGTATTCCAAAGACAAACCCAATATGGCGAAATGAATTTCGCATTAAGAGTCCCTCTTGTGGTTTGAATGAAACGGATTGGTGTCCTATCCGTCGAACTTTCGATCAGGATAGTTCAGATTGGCGATGACCGATGGGCTGACTTGGCAGGCATGGAAAACAAGGCTTCAAGATCAGTCGTGTGGTCGGTGTCGATCCGAAACGGCGGAAGGACTATAGGATCACGACCTCGAATGTCTGGTCTCCCGGAAATAAGGCTTGGCGCAACGACGTGCGCATACAAGCAGACCGTGGATTACTCTTATCCGATGGCGCAATGCCTATTGATACGCAGCAAGACAAGCGCTGTTGGTCTAAAGGGAGTGCTTTCGCTCATTTCTGTCGATTACCGACAGAAGAGTTTACTCCCTGATGGCTACTACCAGGAGCGATCCGCCACGGGGGTGATCGCCCTTCAGATAGTCGGCAGTCATCAGGAGCAGAGCAGGCAGGATCGCAACTGCGAGGAAGAGTAGAGCAACGGGCAGCAGGAGCCGGCTCGCCGCCAACATCGTCAGCGGGATGCGCTGCAGGAGCGTCCAGGCGATGCGACCGGCCGGACCGTAGCCCCGCACCAATCGGTCCACACGCAGTCCGGCTGCGCCGAGCGCGCTGCGAGCAGCGGCATCGCTGTAGCCGTCGCGCTCGTGTTCGCCGACCGACCAGCCGCTGCGCTCATCCGACCCGTCAGGTGCGGGGGCGTCCGTCTGAACACGCGGTGTATGCATCAGGAAGGCTCCGCCAGGCTTCAGGACGCGGGCATATTCCCGAAAGGCTGCCGCGTCGTCGGGGATGTGCTCCATCACGTCAACCGCCCAGATGAGGTCGAAGGTCTCGTCGCGAAAGGGAAGACGCTGCACATCACCGATCGCGATCCGGAGCAGTGGATGGCGTCTGGCAAAATAGGCCGGATTGCCGTAAAGGTGCTCCCGGTCGATTTCGAGACCGACGACGCGCGCCGCCGCGCCTTGCGTCATCGCAAAGTCGGAATACTGGCCAAAGCCCATCCCGGCGTCGAGTGCGCGCACCGAGCCGCGCTCCCCGTAGAATTCCAGCAGACGCTTCAGTTCGCGATGGACGAACCACGCGCGCAGGAAAAGCAGGTCGAGCGTGATATGAAACGCCCGCCTGAAGGCATCGCGCCTCAGCAGGCGGGCAAGACGAAACTTTATAGGGTCGTAATGCAAGGATGCGAAGGTCGTAGGACGATTGGCTGAAACCTCATACCCAAACAGTTAGGGTGCCGTCGGGTGTCCACACCCGACGGGAAATTATTATTAATAAAGGTATGTTAGTGTCAGGTGAGACACCTGACACCACATTCAGTCGTTCTCAAAAACTCTGGTTGGCAGTAATCCAGTAGCCCGCGACAAATGACAACCGAACTTCAAAATCTAACGGCAGTTTTCCCTCGTCGCAAGCCAACCCTCCCCTAAACTCCATTCAACGCGGCGTCTCGGACATGATGATGTCGTCGATCCAGACGTCGGGGCATCCTTTGCAATAAGCCTGACGGACCTTCCCAAAAGAAACCTATTAGGTAGAACCCCTTGGAACCTGATCGGCACGATATATATTTTACTATCGTTCGCCTTTCGCAATCAACCATCGTCCAAACGAGAGAATGCAATGCAGAATTCACAGCAATATGCTCCTATCCAATCGCGCGCAGTGCGCGAGGTATCCGATTTGGGAATCAAACTGCGTGGACTCTTTCTCTATGCGGTTGAACTTCTCGCACGTCCCCATGGAGTCACCAAATCAGAGGAGCGAGCCTCCTACTTATCCAAGGGTAAGGCAGACTCCAATTCCTACATCGCTGACATCCGAGAAGAACGACTGCTTGTAATCCCGTCACAATCTCAGGCGAGACAGAATCGTCTCAATGAACGGAATCGGGACCTCGCCGGTTCGCCTGTTCCCTTCCCAAATTCACTTGCGTCCCATTCTCGTTATTCCGGACAGGAATACTTCGCCAGATACTTCGCAATTGAGACTGAGGAGAAGCGGGGAGGGGAACCCGTTTGGAGGCTACTGGACCTCCAATCCGTTTCCTATGTCGTGGCCAGCGGTTCAGCGCCATCTACCTGACAATCGACCTGACCGCACACATGTTTTGCAAAGCCGCGCCGCGCGCTCAATAGCAGAGGGCTTTCATTTCACCACCACTGCCTTCGCCGTTCGCACTTCGCCGCCGGCTTCGAGTCGGATGAGGTATATGCCGCTCTCGAGGCCGCTCGCGTCCCATTTCGACTGGTGCGTTCCGGCTCCGAAGCGTCCCTGATCGATTGCGATCACCGCGCGTCCGGTCAAGTCGAAAGCCGTGAGGCGGACGTCGGACTCATCCGGCAGGCTAAACGCAAGGCTGGTCGTCCGGTTGAACGGATTCGGGTAAGGCTCATCCAGCGTTAACGCAAGCGGCGTTTCGGGAAGCGTCACCGGCACCGCGACCGGCCCCCACCAGACCTCGGCGACGCCCGGCTCGGCCGCGAGGCCGCGCAGGATTAGGATTGTCCGGCTGCCGTTTATGGCGAAGTCGTCGAACGGGTTCTCCCACCGCGTGAACCCGACCTCCCAGCCGCGGGTGATAGTAAAGACGATCCTCGAATAATCGAGCGGCGCCGTAATCAGGATGAACCGCGCCGACTCCTGGCCCGCCATGCCTTGGTCGATATCGACCTGCAGCCGGACGTCGGTCCAGTGCCAATAGCGCTGTCCTTGCACCTGGTTTGCCAGCGACGGGATGCGAATGAAGAACCCGCTTTGCCTCCCTTCACCTTCTACGACCCGGATATCCGCCGGCACGTCCTGCCAGCGCTCGATGTCGTGCCCCCAGGCGCCCGAGAGTTGGAATCCCTTAAGCCGGACGACGGCTTCGGTTTGGTCGTTCGGATACCAGAGATACATCGGCGCAAGGGAGACCGCAAGGCCGGGATTCAGGCTGATCTCGGCATGCTGGACATAGTGCCATGCGCCACGAGGTTCGGTAGTAGATATCCCTATCCGGACGTCCTCCGAGACGATGATGTCGGGCACCTCCATACGGACTTCAGGCGTCAGTTCGAAGGCGATCTCGTCGGTGACCTGGTCGCGATAACTCGAGTTGCCGGACAGGAAGACGGCGCATCCAAAGGCCATCCTCCAATCGAAGGGACCCATTCTCCCGGTGAATACAACATCCCGGCCGGAGCGCCGCTCGCCATTAGCCTCCACAGTAACGTCCCGGTTGGAGACGACCCGAACATACCAGTCCGTCGGGTCATCGTAGGGCGGCATCTCCCCAAACTCACCCCATGCCGGGTCGCCCGACCGACGCAGCAAGTTCTGTCGGTAAGAGAGCCAATGCGGCGCAAGGACGGTGTCGGAGACGGGATGGAAGAGGCGGGTCGTCAGCGCGAAGGTGACGGTGTCTTCGAGCAGGCAGCGGCTGAGGCCGATGAATGCCGCATCGAAACTGCCGAAGTGGGCATTCGCAATGGAGTCCGAAAAGGCAGCTCGCGAGTCACGGATCTGAAAATACCCCGCCGAATCGGTTCGGGACCAAGTCAGCAGGTAGTCGTCGCTGACGAACTTGCGGGCCGCCATCCGGGTTTCGATCCGGACGTCGATCCCGGTGTCGGAGTAGGTGATGGTGAAGAACGTCGAGTCGTAGAGCGATTCGCCCCAGGGCGGAATCCAGACGTCGGCGTTGGCAGCCAGCGGCGTCAGGAAGACGAGCGCCAGCGCCGAGAGCGCCGCGCAAGAGAGTCTGATCTGATGCATCGTTCCCTCATATCGACAGACAATAAGTGTCGGTTGTCCGTTATCGGGTAGCGCCGTCATCAAGGCGGATATTCATCATCCCGGTAGCGCCGTCATCAAGGCGGATATTCATCATCCCGGTAGCGCCGTCATCAAGACGAATTTTCATCATCCAGGTAGCGCCGTCATCAAGACGGATTTTCATCATCCAGGTAGCGCCGTCATCCTGACGGCATTTGCGCAACTGCCTCCAGGACGGCGCCCTGTTCACCCCCCGTACTCCCCCCACACCTCGCGCAGCGCATCGGCGATTTCGCCGAGCGTCGCGTGAGCCTTTGCCGCAGTCAGGATATGCTCAAAAAGCGGTGCCTCTTCACTTCGTGCCGCTTCAACCAGGTCTTCAAGCGCATGTCGGGCTTTAGCCTCGTCGCGGCTCTTTCGAAACGCGCGCACCCGTTCGACTTGCTCGGTTTCGGCGCCGGGCGGGATCTTAAGGATCTCCGGCGGCGTCTCATTCTCAATGCGGAAGCGGTTGACTCCGACGACAATCCTCCGGCCCGATTCGACCTCTTGCTGAAACCTCCAGGCCGACGCTGCGATAGCATTCTCTATGACCCGGCCCTCGATGGCTTTCACCGCTCCGCCTAACTTGTCGATGCGGGCGATCTCGGCAGATGCTTCCGCTTCGAGGCGGTCGGTTAGGGATTCGATGTAAGGCGCCCCGCCGAGTGGATCGGGCTCGCCCGTGACGCCCGATTCAAAGGCGAGCACCTGCTGGGTCCGGAGCGCCAGGCGCGCGGTCTCTTCGGTCGGCAGGCCAAGCGCTTCGTCGAGAGCGTTGGTGTGAAGCGACTGCGTCCCGCCCAGGATGGCGGCGAGCGCTTCGATGGTCGTCCGGACGACGTTTACTCCCGGCTGCTGGGCGGTGAGCGACGAACCGGCGGTCTGGGTATGAAACCGCAACTGCCAACTGCGCGGGTCCTTGGCGCCAAACCGCTCCTGCATGATCTTGCACCACATCCGCCGCGCGGCGCGGAATTTGGCTACTTCCTCGAACAGATCGATCCAGGCATTGAAGAAGAACGAGAGCCGCGGCGCAAAGGTGTCGACCTCAAGCCCTCGCTGGACGGCTGCCTCGACGTAAGCGATGGCGTTGGCGAGAGTAAAGGCGAGTTCCTGGGCGGCCGTCGCACCGGCTTCACGGATATGATAGCCCGAGATCGAGATGGTGTTCCAGTGGGGGATCTTCGCTGCAGCGTAGCGCATCAAATCGACGGTGAGCCTCAGCGAAGGCGCCGGCGGGTAGATATAGGTGCCGCGCGCGATATATTCTTTGAGGATGTCGTTCTGCACCGTGCCGCGCAAGGCGGACGGCGGGACGCCCTGCTCTCCGGCGACGGCGACAT
This sequence comes from Calditrichota bacterium, assembly GCA_016867835.1. Classification (NCBI taxonomy): domain Bacteria; kingdom Pseudomonadati; phylum Calditrichota; species Calditrichota bacterium. The sequence continues at coordinate 6,402 of VGIQ01000127.1, forward strand.
AGAAGGCGAGCAGGATCGGCGCCGTCGCGTTGATGGTCATGGAGGTCGAGACCCGATCCAGCGGGATGCCGTGCATAAGGCGGCGCATGTCGTCGAGGGTGGCGATGGAGACTCCTACCCGGCCGACTTCGCCGGACGACGCGGGTGCGTCGGGATCGTAGCCGATCTGCGTCGGAAGGTCGAAGGCGACCGAGAGGCCGGTCTGACCGTCGTCCAGAAGTTGCCGGAACCGACGATTGGTCTCGGTGGCGGTGGCGTAACCGGCGTATTGACGCATCGTCCAGAGCCGGTCGCGGAACATTCCGGGGTAGATGCCGCGGGTATAGGGTGGCGTTCCGGGCGGCGGCGGGAGGCGGCTATCGAATGAATCGTCGGTCAAACCTGACCATCCTTTTCGATGCTAACGAGCAGTTCACCCTTTTCGACGGTCTGACCGGGCTGGACGCGAACTTCTCGGACGATGCCGGCGACAGGGGAGCGGAATTCGTTCTCCATCTTCATCGCTTCGACGACGACCAGCCCGGCGCCTTTATCGACGCGGTCACCGGTCGATGCGAGCATCTTTACCACCAGCCCCGGCATTGGAGCGTGAAGTTCACCGGATTGGCTGCGTACAGCATCGCCTCCTGCCAGTGCCCGGGCGCGTTCGCGTCGCTCGTCGATGACCCA
>VGIQ01000128.1 GCA_016867835.1 Calditrichota bacterium
GATTGATCTTGGAGGGCGGGCATTCCTGCCTGCCCTAAGGGCGGACAAGAATGTCCGCCCTCCAAGTGCGCAAGTGGGGGGTCTCTTGCCGGTCCGGCTCAGCCTCTACGCGCTCGACGGGCGGGAAGTGCTCCGCCTCCACGACGGGCCGCTATCCCCCGGCACCCATCAGTTCAGATTCTCCACTTCGATCAGAATGCCATCGGGAGTCTATTTCCTCCGCCTTCAGGCCGGAACCCATTCCCGCACCGTCAAAGCCGTTCTAATGCGCTAATCTTGGAGGGCGGAAATCATCCCGCCCCCCAACCCATCCAACATACCCGAAGCGTTCATTACTTTCGTCTATCGTTGATCGTTCGGCGCAGTTTCTTGAAACGGTCCAGTTCCCGCTTCTCTTCACGTTCCTTTAAGACTTGACGCTTGTCATACTTCCTCTTGCCGGTCGCAAGCGCAAGTTCAACCTTGGCCCATCCCCCTTTGAAATAGACCGCCGTCGGAATGATTGTCATTCCTTTTTCGATGACCTTTAACCCGATCTTACGGATTTCGTTCGCCTTGAGCAGCACTTTGCGTTCGGCACGTTCCCTGTGCCCGCCATTGCGGGAATTCTCGTAGAGCGGGATATGCAGCGACACCAGAACAACTTCCCCATTGCGGACGACCGCGTGCGCATCCTCGAATCCGACGCGTCCCAGCCGGAGCGACTTCACTTCGCTCCCGGTGAGCACTAGCCCGGCTTCGAACCGCTGCAGGAGGTGATATTTGAAGTCCGCCTTACGGTTGCGTCCCACGATCTGGACGCGCTCCCGGTCGGTAGTTGGTTGTCGGTTGTCGGTGGTCAATTGGAATCCGTCATAGCGAGCTGACAGTTGGTCGGCACAGCGTCAATTTGCGGTAGATAGCAGGCATTGGGCCAATAGTCCAGGTCTTGCTGCAAACGCGTGTATGCATCACCGGGCGTTTCGTAATTCGTTTACGATTATCTAACCTTTGGCGGTGCTAAGCAAGTAAGCCTCGATGAACCGATCGATGTCGCCGTCGAGAACGCCGTCGGTGTCGGAGGTCTCGACATCGGTGCGCAAATCCTTCACCATCCGGTAAGGATGCAGCACATATGACCGAATCTGAGATCCCCAGGCGATCTCACGCTTCTGAGCCTCCATCGCATCGCGCTTCTTCAGTTCCTCGTCGCGCTGCTTCTGCAGCAGCCGCGCCAGAAGATATTTCATAGCCATATCGCGATTGCGATGTTGGGAGCGTTCCGCCTGACAGGTTGCTACAATTCCGGTCGGAAGGTGCGTGATCCGCACTGCCGAATCGGTCTTGTTGATGTGTTGACCTCCGGCACCCGAAGCGCGAAAGGTGTCGATCCGCAGATCCGCCGGGTTCACGGCGATGTCGGGATCGCCCTCATCGACTTCGGGATAGACGAAGACGGAGGCAAAACTGGTGTGCCGCCGGGCGTTGCTGTCAAAGGGCGATATCCGCACCAACCGGTGGACTCCCGACTCGGCCTTAAGATAGCCAAACCCATAGTCTCCCGTAATCTCAACCGCCGCCGACTTTATCCCGGCTTGTTCGCCCGGTTGTAGGTCGATCACTTCGCTCTTCCATTTGCGCCGTTCGCAGTAACGCAGATAGAGCCGGAGTAGCATCGCCGCCCAGTCTGCCGACTCGGTTCCACCGGCTCCGGCGTGGACCGTCAGGATGGCTCCTCGACGGTCATCGACACCGCCGAGCATCAGGCGAAACTCCCACTCACCGAAGACCCGCTCGATGCGCTCCGCTTCGCGCTCCAGTTCGAGCCTCTCCTCACCCGGAGCGCTCTCCAGAAGAGCGGCTAATTCAGCGAGGTCTTCGACATCTCGACTAAGGCGGTCGTAGCCGACTACCGGCTCCTCAAGCCGCGATATACGCCGTCCGATGTCGCGGGCGCGGTCGGGATCGCTCCATAAAACCGGATCGGCGGCTTGCTCCTTCAGGAGCGTAAGTTCGCTGCGCTTCCCGGATACGTCAAAGCGACCTCCCGAGCGCGGAGAGACGCTCTTTCAGGCTCTCTATCTCCATCTACTTACCTCTTTTGCCTTCACTTCTTACTTCTGCTGCAACTTAGCCCATCTGAGAGTCGGCTTGCATCACGAGGTCTTCCATCTTCTGCCAGGCTGGTTCGACGGCCATCGAGATTACCACCATATCGTGATAAATGCCCTTCGGGTCTTTGACCCAGTCGCGCAGGATTGCGGTTACCTCGAAGCCGAGATGTGTGAAATGTGCGATCTGTCCCTTTTGCGGCCTGATCAATTCGAGAGCGACGCGCTCGACATCGCGACTACCGGCAATTGCAAGCAGTTCGCGCACCATCAGCGTTCCGATGCCGGAGCGCCGTAGTGAAGGTTCGACAACGCCCCAAATATGAGCCAGATGGCGGGTCCAGGAATGGCTCTCATGAGTCAGCGTCCAGAGCGCGACGATCCGGCCGTCGTCCATCGCCACCAGCGGCACCACCCGGCTGCGCGGCGATGGCATCAACCAGTTGTGGAGTGTATCGGGATCGGAGGGATCGTCCCAAAAGTAGATCCGTTCGTTCTGAGGCAAGCCGCGAATGAACCCGGCGACCGCCGGTTCGTCTTCGGGAGTAAGGCTGCGCACCACGACGGGCCGTCCGTCGCGGGTATGAAACTGACGCGGGTAACTGGCGAGCGGCAAGGGATACTCCGGTTTGTTCTTGATATCTATGGATAATGGCAGTGCCCTCTTTCCGACGGCTGCCCTAATTGGTTTTCTATATCTCCTTGCGCAGCCGAATCTCCCAGACCCGCCCCCTAACCTCGGCATCCACATAGACCTGACGGTTGGCTTGACACCAGTCCTTCAAGTCCTGCGCCGCTCCCGGATCGGTCGAAATCACCAGGAGTTCATCGCCCCGCGCCATTCTCTTTATCTCCGCCGAAGCCTTGATCACCGGCAGCGGGCAGAGCAGCCCATAGCAGTCGATCGTTACCAGCGCCAAAGTTCCCTCATCTCTCCTGAGGTAGGACGATCACTTTCTGCCGCTGAACGCCCTCCCTCATGACATCCTGCAATTTGATCGGCAACTGAAGCGCCGGCCGATCGGTGCGGACCAGTCCGGTCAACTCGGTGAAGCGGTCCCAAACCTGACCGGTCGTAATCACAGCAAAGGTGTCCTCCGGCCGTACGATATAGTCGCCGACCCGCAGTTGCCCGGTCGTGTCGCCGCGCGACGGGGCGGTCAGGCCGCTCCAGATGAGCCTCGGCACTTTCGTTTTGCGCCGGGTTATCCGGAAGAGTTCCTCACCCGTCAACTGAAAAACCACCACCGGTGTCGGAATCGGCGCCGCCTCGATCAGGTGCCGCTCGGTGATCGGGCCTTCCGATATGCCCTTGCGCAGCGAACTCCGGTCCAGTAATGCAAGTTGCGCCGAAGCGGCCGTCCGCCTCAGTTCGTCGCAAACCCAACGATGGAATCGGGTAGCAGATGGACCTTTGCCCTCAACCAGCCAATCGCCCTGTAACTGCCCCAGGACCTTCTTGCCAAAGGTGGAGTGCTTCTTTTCGAGAAAGGCTTCGTAACGCGCCAGATCGTCATCGTGCGGCAAGTCGGCGGTGAGCGGAATCTGCTCCGCAGTGAGTCCTATCAACCCGCCTCGATCGGCGTCGTATTCAAGTCGGGATCGTCCCAGATAGGTTCCTCCGGTCGGCGCCGGCACGATCCAGGTGCGGCCTATTCGGCGCGGTTCTATATCATTTGAGCGCGGATAATGTCCACCGATAATGACGTCGATCCCTTTAACCGACACCGCCAGAAGGCTGTCTTCCACCAATCCCAACTGCGACAAGACTACAACGAGATCCGCCTTACCGTCGCGAGCCTTAAGGACCCGGGACAGGGCTTCCTCCGGGCTGTCGATGCTTACTCCTTCCAACCCGCTTCGCAACACCACCTCCCCGAGGCTGACCGGCACGACGCCGCTGACGGCGATTCGCACCCCCCCGCGCTCGAGCAGGGTATCCGGCTTGAACAACCGACCGCTCTTCTCGTGTCCGGCATTAGCCACGACGACGGCAAACGACGACTTCTTCAGCGCCTTCTGCAGGTCTTCCCAATCCCAGGCAAAATCGGCAACTCCCGGGGTGAAGACATCAACGCCGAGCCGCTTCAACACCTCAACTTCCGAGGCGCCCCGGGTGGAATAAGCCGGGAACGAACCGGCCAACTCACCGCCGGCGGCCAGCGTCAGTGTAGCCGGATTGCCGCTTCGCTCCGTCTTAAGCATCCCGCCGAGTGCAGCGACGCCGCCAGCCATCCTGCGCTCGTCGCCGATAGCGATGTCCGTCGCTCCGCCCTGCGCTACCCTGTCGCTCCAGTAATAGAGCGTCAATTCGACTGCCGGAGCCTGGCCGCAAAACAGGAATAAGATTGTGAGCAATACCGACCGGGTCATTTGAGCAGGTCAGGTGAAGTGGTTATCGAACAGATATGCCCCCCCGACTCCAGACGCAAAATCTTCGCGCCGACCCGGGTATAGAATTCACCGTCGTGCCCAATAAGCAAGACTCCCCGCCCGGCTTTAGCCTGTTGCCCGACAATCCCCGACAATTGCTCGACCCCCTCGTCGTCCAGACCCGCCGTCGGGTCGTCGAGGATCAGAAACGCCGGCTCCATGGCAATTATACCGGCCAGTGCAACGCGTCGCTTTTCGCCGCCCGACAGTTCGAGCGGATGCCGATGGCGATAGTCGGAAGGCGTCAGCCCCATCTGCGTCAACGCTTGGCTGACCCGCAACTCTACAACAGGCCGCTCAAGTCCGATATTGATTGGCCCGAAGGCAACTTCGTCTGCCACCGTAGCGGCAAAGATCGAACGCTCGGGCCGCGCCGGACACCATCCTACCAGAGCCACCCTCTCCCGCACCGATAACGGCCGCTCAAGCGAGCCTTCAGCCTTGACTACACGTCCTCCTTGCGGTTCGAGCAGCCCCTTCAGAATCATTCCCAAAGTCGTTTTGCCGACTCCTATAGGTCCGGTCAGCGCAACAATAGCCCCGGCTGCCAGTTCAAAGTCGATGTCCGCAAGCACCACGTCCCGCGAGCCGGGATACCGAAACGTGATCCCCCGAGACCGCAGGGTAATGGCTTCACTCAACGACCGTCACTTCAAAGATCACCGTCCCGCCGCCGATGGACTTCTGTGGATCGGGGCACTGGATATAGGCCGCCTTTTCGCCCGGTCGCGCCAGGCCGAGCGATACCGGATCGACTCCGCTGGCGAGTGCGACATAAAAGGGAAGGAGCGCAGAAAGGGCGTGCAGGCAATACACGCTGCGACCTTCGAGCATATACCCGGCGCGGATTGTGAATTCGTCGCCCAGCCGGTAGCAGGGACAGAATCCGTTGATCTCAACAACCCGCACCCTGAGGTTCTTCTTTTCCATGCCTCCTCCCAGACTTAACGCCAACCGTCGTCTAACGAAACGGCCCCCAAATCCGCACTGTCCGGTCGCCCGAGGCCGACCCCAAGAGCGACCCGCTGCGGTTCCATGCAATTCCATAGACCACATATTCATGGCCTTGCAGCACGCTGGTCTGCTCCCCGGTGTCGGCATTCCAAACCCGAATAACCCAATCCTGCCCGGCGCTGGCAAGGGTCACCCCGTCGGGGCTGAAGGCGAGCGCTTCGACCGCCTGCGTATGGCGCATCTCCGCGCCCGGCACCGGCCGCTCGCCCAACTGCCAGAGCCGAACCTGCTCACCTTCCGTGCTGGCGAGCATATCCCCGGAGGGCGAAATCGCAAAGGCGTTCGATTGGCCCACGACAAGTCCCGGCACCCGAATGCGGCGTGTGATCGGCAGGTTGGTGTCGCTCAGGTCGCACCATCGCACCGAGTCGGCCGAAACAACGATCAGAAACCGGCTGTCGCTCGTGAACTCGAACCATCCCTTAAGGTCGGGAGCTCCGACCGGCCGACCTCCGGCGCCGACGCCGTCGTAAAGCGTGATTCCCCCGATCTTGAGATCTCCGACCGCGAGACTTCTCCCGTCGGGGCTGAACCGGGCGCGATTGCCAACGAAGGTCTTCTCAATCCGGTTCTGCACCAGGCTCCAGAGATTGACTTCGTCCCGGTCGCGCGATACGCTTACCAGATAGGTCTGGTTCGTCGAATATTGAACACCGCTCACTGCCCCGTTATGGCCGCGCAGTTCCCGCACCAACGTTCCGCTCATCAGGTCCCACAACTGGATGCGGTAATTGCCCGATCCCGATGCCGCGCCGACCCCGTCCGGTGAAAACGTAACATCCCGCATCGTCCCTTCCTGACGCGGGAAGGTCTTGAACAGCGTCCCGCCCTGCACCCGGACGACCGCAGTGAAGGGGGAATAACCGTAGAGATTGTAAGACCGGACCTTGTAGTAATAAACCCGGTCGATCATCCGGCCGTAAAGGTGCGCGGAGGTTTCGCCCGACCGCACCGTCTGCACCCCGACGAACTGTGTGTCCGCGCCGACGCTCTCGTGGATGTCGAAGCCGTCTTCGTTGTTGGAGTTGTCGCGCCAGGAGAGGATTACCTCGCCGCCGGGAGCCATCACCGCGGTCAAATTGAGCGGCGGATTGGGGACCGCCGTCGGGTCCGTGCCGTCATCACCGACAATCTTGTCGTCCTTGCAACTGGTGAAGGCCAGCAAGGCCACGGTCAATAGCGAGCATAGCGAGCGGTTCATAGCCTACTCCTTCCTATTCCAGTATCAAGTTAGGGAGTTAAGCGAACCTACGACGTCGTTCCCGCGACAGCGGGAACCCAGTCGATGCAATCTGAACTGGATGCCCGCCTGCGCGGGCATGACGATACCTCTACATTGCGCTTAACTTCTCAAGCAGATACTCTATATTTATATGTACTATCTTAGCGATCTGTTGACAGTGTGATGGCTGTTCAAGTCCCCGAAGGCGTAGCCGAAGGGGACTTGAACAGCGCCCTTGGTCACAGGACGCTCCGTGGATAGATTGTCTTGTCTACTAAA
>VGIQ01000129.1 GCA_016867835.1 Calditrichota bacterium
TGGTAAGGCGGCCCAAGCCGGTGCGATGCGCCTCGGCATGGCTCGTGCCCTCGTCGAATTGAATGCCGAACTCAAGTCCGTCCTCCGCAAGGGAGGCTTCCTCACCCGCGACCCCAGAGAAAAGGAACGCAAAAAGTATGGACAACCCGGCGCCCGCAAGCGCTTCCAGTATTCCAAGCGGTGATGTTGCTGCGCTCGGGACTCCACCTCTGGTGAGCGGTCCCCGGGTTTCGGTCGAACAACTATTGCTCGCCGGCGCTCACTTCGGCCACCTCACCCAACGGTGGAACCCGAAGATGAAACGTTATATCTTCATGGCGCGTAATGGCATCTACCTGATCGACCTGAACTTGACGCAATCGTTGCTCGACGCCGCCTGCAGGGCGATCTCTGCGGTCGCCGCACAAGGTGAGGATGTGCTCTTCATCGGCACCAAAAAGCAGGCTCGCGAAGTCGTCGAACTGCAAGCGCGTCGTTGCGGTTCGCCCTTTGTGACTTTCCGCTGGCTGGGAGGGACGCTCACCAATTTTTCAACCATCCGCAAAAGTCTGCGGACGATGGAGAACTACGAGAAAATGGCGTCGGACGGCACCTACGAGAAGATCACCAAGAAGGAACAACTCCAGATCGAAAAGGATAAGGGAAAGTTGATCCGGACGCTCGGCGGATTGCGAGACATGCGACGTCTGCCGGGAGCCGTCTTCATCGTCGATACCAATCGCGAAGATATAGCGGTCAAAGAAGCGCGTAAATTGAACATCCCGATTTTCGCAATCGTCGATACCAACGTCGATCCCGATCTGGTCGATTACCCCATCCCCGCCAATGACGACGCTTACAAGTCGATCGGCCTGATCACCCATGCCTTGGCCGATGCGATTATGGAGGGACGCCAACTCTATCGCGATAGCCGGCCGCAGGTGAGCGAAGAGAGCGGCGAAGGCGAATCCTCAGAGCGGGATCGTTCCCGCCGCCAGCGGCCCCGCCGCCGCTCGCGCGGTGAAGGCGACCGTCGGCCTCGCGACCGCGAGTCAGGCGGCCGTCACGAAGGACCGGAGGGCGCCCAGTGACGATCACCTCCAAAGACGTAGTCGCCCTGCGCGAAAAGACCGGGCTGGGAATGATGGACTGCAAGCGCGCGCTCGAAGCGACCGACGGAGACTTTGAGAAAGCCATCGAATACCTTCGAAAAAAAGGCATCGCCAAAGGTGAAGCGCGCGTCGGACGGACCACCGGCGAAGGCCTTGTTGAGTCTTACATCCACCCCGGCGGTAGGATCGGCGTTCTGGTCGAAGTCGCCTGCGAGACCGACTTCGTTGCTCGCTCCGACGATTTCCAAAGGCTCGTCCGTGACCTGGCAATGCAGATTGCTGCCACTGCGCCAATCGCCGTCCGTAGAGAAGACGTCCCGCAGGACCGCATCGAACGGGAACTCGACATCTACCGCGAGCAGATCAAAGCCGAAGGCAAGCCGGCGCAAATCGCCGACAAGATCGCCCAGGGCAAGTTGGAAAAGTATTTCCAGGACATCTGTCTGCTCGAACAACCCTTCGTAAAGGACCAAAAGGCGAAGGTCGCCGATGTGGTCCTCGAAGCGGCCGGGAAGTTGAAGGAGAACATCCACGTGCGCCGCTTCTCGCGGTTCGCACTCGGCGAATAGTCGATGCCCGATATCGCCTACCAGAGGGCATTGCTCAAACTCTCGGGCGATATCCTTAAAGGCAATGAGCCAAATGGCATCGATTTCAAGGTCGTTGCGCGAATCGCCGCAGAGATCAGGGAGTCGCACCTTGACGGCTTGCAACTCGGTATTGTCGTCGGCGGCGGCAACCTTGTCCGGGGCGCCGAGGTAGAGAAAGCCGGCGTCGATCGCATCACCGCCGACAATATGGGGATGCTATCGACCCTGGTCAACGCGCTGGCGTTGCAGAATGCGCTCGAACGCCTCTCGGTCGAGACCCGCGTGATGTCGGCGATCGAGGTGCACGAGTTGGTCGAGCCTTTCATCCGTCGCCGTGCATTGCGCCATATCGAAAAAGGCCGGGTGGTGATCTTTGCCGGCGGCACCGGTAATCCCCTCTTCACCACCGACACTGCTGCGGCGTTGCGCGCCAGTCAGATCGGCGCCGAGATCATCTTTAAGGGCACCAAGGTCGATGGCATCTTCGACCGGGATCCGGTTCTATTCCGCGACGCGGTAAAGTTCGACGAGGTCTCCTATATGGAGATCATCAAAAAGGGGCTGAGAGTGATGGACCTGACCGCCATCACCTTTTGCCGCGACTTCCAGATTCCTATCGTCGTGTTCAATATCCTGAAGCACGGCAACTTCCGGCATATCGTTTGCGGTGAACCCATAGGGACGAAAGTCATAGAGGTCTGAGAATGGCCGCCGATTTCGTAAGTCATGCAAAAGAGCGAATGGCCAAAGCCGTGGCGCATTGCCGGGATGAAATGGTCCACATTCGCACCGGCAAGGCTACTCCGGCGCTCCTCGACCCAATCCGGGTCGATTACTTCGGAAGCCATGTTCCGCTTAAACAAGTCGCTGGTATTTCAACGCCGGAACCGCGATTGCTCGTCATTCAGCCCTACGACAAGGGGATGATAGGCGCTATCGAAAAGGCTGTCCTGGCGAGCGATCTCGGACTGACGCCTTCCAACGACGGACGAATGGTGCGGCTGCCGATACCGGTCCTGACGACCGAGCGGCGCGAAGAATTGATAAAGGTCGTTCGCCGCATCGCTGAGGAGGGCCGGGTGACGGTGCGCAATCACCGCCGCGACCTGAATGAAGCCGTTAAGAAGGCCGAGAAGAGCAGCGAGATTTCGGAAGACGTGAGCCGCCACTTTCACGAACTGATCCAAAAAGAAACCGATCATCACATTTCTGAGATCGACCACCTCCTGAAGATTCGGGAGGAGGAGATCCGGAAGGAATAACAAACCGCGTATCAAGTATCAAGTATCAAGTAGCAAGTATCAAGTGTCGATGAGGTATGATGCAGATTCAGACACTTTATGGCTTGAAACTTGCAACTTGAACTTGAATCTTATTACACTGGAGGCTAAATGGCACTCTACATCAACGAAGACTGCATCAACTGCGGAGCCTGTGAGCCCGAATGCCCGACCAACTCCATCACCGAAGGCCCTGAGGTCTATATCATAGACGTTGCGACCTGTGTTGAGTGCGAAGGTCACTTCGACCAGCCGCGTTGCATCGAAGTCTGTCCGGTTGAGTGTATCTTCAAACTGGAGTAAGCGAGTAAGCGATAAAGCGGGTAGGCGAGTGGCAGGGTTGCTTCTATGCAAATAATATCCCTGGCCCGCCCGACGCAGCAACGCCTGACTGAGCGAGCCGGCATCCAAATATGGGTGCCGGCTCGCTCTATCTCTGGGTGCTGTCTCGACTCCTATCACAAATTTCAACCTGCTAAGTAATGAAAAGGGCCGCCTGAGCATCGCTGCTCCGACGGCCCTCCCGCAACCCGCAGATTTGGTTGCTAAGGTAGATAAATCAGCGGCAACGAGCGCAGCGACCGCCCCTCAACCTCCACCCGAACCCAGTAGAGTCCGGCTGCCATCCCATCCGGCCGCCATCCGATCTGATTACTTCCGGCATCGAGGCGCCGCTCCTCGAGTACCTTCAGTTTGCGTCCCTGACTGTCGATCAAGGTCGCCTTCACGCTCCCGGGCAGGGCGAGGACGACGGTTACGATGACGTTGTTGTTAAATGGATTGGGAAACGCCGAGATCAGCCCCGGACTGTCGGGCGGCATTTCGACATACGACAGGCTCAACCGGCCTGGGTCATAAATGAAAGGAAAGGCTCCGATATCCGACCGGGTGTTGAACTCATCGCCCGGATCTACCAGCCCCGGGGTGCCGGCGTCGATACAGGGTGATCGCCGGTCTTCGCGTGGGAAGTCCCGCCATGTCAAATGATAATCGGCAAACTCACGATCCGGGTCGTAACGAACGAAGAGCGGATCCGCACTGATTTCGCCCTCACCACCATCCCAGTCGCCGACATGATTCTCATCATGCAGCCAGTAGTTGTTCCAGCCGCTCTCGCGTAGAACAGTGCCATATACGGTGCTGTCGCCGACGCTGAACCCGTTGCCGATCAAAATGTTGTTGACTATCGACACCTCTGACCGCCGGTCAACCAAAACGCCGACCGCATTGGTGGAAGACATCGTCATATGCATGGTATTGCTGACGATGTGGATACCGCTCGCGTCGCGCGTCCAAACGCAACGCATCGCTTGAGCAGATGAGACCCGAACGACATTCCGCACCAGATCGGTCTTGGATGTGAGGACGGCATAGACCCCAATGGCGGCATCGGTTATCGAGACGACCTCGATCCAGTTGCCATAGATGCGGGGATAAGATTCGCTTATGAATATACCGTAAGCCTCGCCGCCCAACATCGACTCAGCCATTATCAACCGGTTGCCGATTATCTGCGGACTGGAGGAACTGCGGAGGGAAATGGCGCGCACTTCGGCGTCGCTCATCGTCCCGACGGCTCGGATGAGAAGGTTATCGCGAATCTCAGGCGCAGCGCCGATGCAGTTTATCCCGACGCTGCGGGCTTCGATACTGCAGCCCGAAATGGAGAGGAAGGCCCGGTTGATATCTACGCCGATCCATGCCCCCGAGATATCACAATTTACCAGCGAAGACCGGGCATCGGCTTCGGGTTGAAACGTGATCCCTCTCCATTGAGGGATAATCCCGCGCTCAAATCGTATCCGCGCCGCCGGATCCACCCCGCCAACGGCGTTCAACCGTCCCCGCACCTCAAAAAGGAAATTCCCCTCAAAGATCACCTGAACGCCGGGATTAATGACAAGTGTCTCGCCCTCGGGGACGATTACGTTGCCGACCACCCGGTAAGGTGCCAGGTGCAGCCAGAGCGTATCCCGCACCGTCCCCGACAGATACTCGTCGCCTATCGCACGCCCGGCCATAAGGCCAAGCGCGAAGACGAGCAACAGTCGGATAAACGACCTGGGGCGCAAGGTGCGTCGTGAGGGTAGATTATTGAGTATAGGGATCGACACTTTGGGTTCCTTGACTGCGATTGTCCTCTGCTGTCTAACAAAAGGACGCCATGGTTCTTCCACGGTGCAGTGCGAGGTCGAAGCGGAACCAGAGAAGCGCTGCTCAGGCAGGTGGAGCAGGATGAGGAGCGTCGCGGCGGAGGTTCCGGCTCAGTTGCAGGAGTGAATATAAGTTAAGACTTATTACTTGTCAAGCGGTTTGACCTCATCTCGCGCAAAAAAAATGCATTCCTTGCACTACGAGTGCAAAACAAGCACAGATTCAGTCTCCGGAAGAAGTCTCTCAAAGCCAAAACCAATGGCGGGCGACTCCCGGAGCCGCCCGCCGGTTATTATGGCCTACTGAATCACACCGGTTCGGTGGGAGGCTCCTCAACGGCAGGTGGCTCCGCTTCGGGTTGTGACAAAGACTGCCCATCGACAGTCTCCTCCGTCGCGACGGTCTTATCCAATGCGATGGTCTCATCCGATGTGAAGGACTCCTCCATCGCTTCGGTTCCGGACCCCTCCTCTACCACCTTCTTCTCGCGCTTCTTGCGCGGCTTCTTAGCCGGAATGGCTTCTTCGGCAGGCGCCGCCTCATCGCCAACTCCCTCGACCAGCGGATGTTGGCCAGCCATCAGAATGTCACCGATGGTCGTGCGTCCTTCGTCCTCCTGTCCTTCCTGATAGGAGCGATAAGCCGCGCGTTCCTTGGCTTTCTCGACTTGTGAGTGCGTGAGGACGATTCGATGGTTGCCACGGTCGAATTCGAGCACCTCGAGTTCGAGGTTGTCGCCTTCGCGCAGGACGCTCTTCGACTCGCTCATGATCGACCGGCCCAACTGCGAGTTGGGAATGAAGCCTTCAACACCGAGCGGCAGCATCACAACCACGCCTTTGTCAAGCACCCTCAACACCGTCCCGTCGGTGCGGGTATGGACGGTGTAGTCCCGCTCGAAGCGGTCCCAGGGATCTTCCTCGATCTGCTTCAAGCCAAGTGCGATCCGGCGCTCATTGCGGTCGAAACTGAGGACGACGACCTCAAGTTCCTGACCCTTCTTTACGATTTCGCCCGGATGCCGCACTTTGCGCGTCCAGGAAAGATCCGAGATGTGAATCAGTCCGTCGATGCCCGGTTCCAGTTCCACAAATGCCCCGAAAGGCACGAGGTCGCGCACGGCTCCAGTATGGCGGGTTCCCGGCACGTAGGTCGCCTGCAACCGCTCCCACGGATCCTCCTCAACCTGCTTCATGCCCAGCGAGATCTTGCGGTTCTCACGATCGATGTTGAGGATTACGACCTCGGCCTCATCCCCGAGCGTGACCATTTGCGATGGGTGCTTGACATGCTGGGTCCAGGACATCTCGGAAATATGCACCAGCCCTTCGACCCCCGGTTCGAGTTCGACAAAGGCACCATACTTGACGATCGAGACGACCTTGCCGCGCACCCTTGCGTTGATCGGATACTTTGCCTCGAGTTCCTCCCAGTGATGTTCCTTTAGTTGCTTAAGGCCGAGGCTGATCCGCTGCTTATCGCGGTCGTAGTGGAGGACTTTCACCTTGATGCGATCGTCGAGAGTAACGACATCCGAGGGATGCGATACCCGTCCCCACGAGAGGTCTGTGATGTGGAGAAGTCCATCGACACCACCAAGATCGACGAAGACGCCGAAATCGGTGATATTCTTGACCACCCCCTCGACCACCTGACCTTCCTGCAGTTCGGAAAGGACTTTGGCGCGAATCTCGCGCAGCGCTTCTTCCTTCAGCACCTTGTGCGAGAGAACGACATTCTTGCGAATCTCGTTGACCTTGATGATGCGGAAGTCCATCGAAGCCCCTACCAGAGCATCGAAATCGCGCACCGGATGAACATCGATCTGGGACCCCGGGAGGAAAGCCTCCATCCCGAACAGATCGACCACCATTCCGCCTTTAATGCGACGGGATATCT
>VGIQ01000130.1 GCA_016867835.1 Calditrichota bacterium
CTCCGCCGCGATTTGAGGCTTCATTGCCTACAACGGCAACGCGCCGGATCGTCGGCCCGGAGCCGAGCAGGTAGATGCCGCCTCCGTAGTTCGTCAGTCCGCCGGTTACGGTGAATCCGGTGAAGAGGGTCGAGCGATCGTTGCCGTTGACGAACGAGACGACCCGGCCTTGATCATTCCCGTCGATGACCGTGCGGGCGATGTCGGCAAAATCGCCGCTTAAGAGGTATCGGCTGGCGAGGGTGATGTTGCGGTCGCGGATAGTGATGCGGGCATTATAGCGACCTGGTGCAACGAGGACGGTATCCCCGTTGTTGGCGGCGTCGATGCCGGCCTGAATGGTCTGTTGATCGTCCGGAACGCGGATGATGCGGGCAGATATGCTGCCCGGTAAAACGATCAAGAGTGCAAGAATCACATAAGCAAGCACCGGCCGGGACTCCCCAAGGAAGTTAAACGACAGCAAGCGGCTTCGTGTCAATGACGACCAATGACCTGAAACCGGTCCCTATATACTAAGAACATAATTTAACATCGAAAGTGATACAAATCAAGTAGCGGCAGCCTGCCTGAAGGTCGTATCATTCTTGCCATTCGGATGATAAAGGCCTATTTTGAACAGAGTTCAAGCGCAGCAGGTAACGCCATAAGTAGGTCAAGATCTCACATCAGGGAGGGCTTATCGTTCGTGCCCGGGCAATAACCGGCTTTTCGGAATCCAATCCGCGCCGGTTTGGGTGGTATGTATCGGGGTTGTTTGGAGCCTTGGCGCTCCTTACCCTGCTACAAAATTACCCTGTCGATGACGCGTTCATTTCGTTCCGTTATGCCCGGAACCTTGTTGAGGGTCAGGGTCTGGTCTGGAATCCGGGCGAGAGGGTCGAAGGCTACAGCAACTTCCTTTGGGCACTCCTGTTAGCAGGAGGGATGCTAATAGGACTGGAGCCGTTGACTACGGCATCGGTGCTTTCGCTTGCGTCTTATCTGGTCCTGCTTTGGCTCACCTACCGCATCGGGCAGCGGGTCATTGGAAGCCGGGTTGGAGCCCTGATGGCGACCGGTTTGACCGGTCTTTCGCACTCGATAACTGCATTCGCGCGCAGCGGCCTCGAAACAGTCTTCGTCGCGATGTTGTTTCTGGCTGCGATTGAGGCGTTGGAACGGAATGTGGTCGGCCGGTGGTCGGTGCAGCGGATGGTTGTGCCGGGTATAATGCTTACCCTGGCAGTTCTGACGCGCCTCGATGCCGGCCTGCTCATGATATGGGCGATAGTGGTCTTCGTCCAGGCGCGTCAAAGCGACCGACACTACGGCTTCGACCTGCGGCAGTTGGGTGCGCTGCTTGTGATTCCAGCGATAGTCTTATTGCCTTATGCACTCTGGAAATTGAACTACTATGGCTCGCTATTGCCGAATCCTGCCAGGGTCAAGGTGCATGGTCTGACGGGGCTTGGCTTTGGACTCTACTATCTCTACCTCTTTGGCTTATCGCATCTGCT
The DNA here is from genome assembly GCA_016867835.1 of Calditrichota bacterium. Classification (NCBI taxonomy): domain Bacteria; kingdom Pseudomonadati; phylum Calditrichota; species Calditrichota bacterium. The sequence continues at coordinate 1,500 of VGIQ01000130.1, forward strand.
TATCCCGTATTGGGCTATACTGGCTGGACTGGGGCGACGGCTAATGCGGGAGAACGCCACCGCCGGAAGGTTGTTGTCTCTGACGATTCTTTGGTTCGTCTATGCTGCAGCGGTAGGCGGCGACTTCATGGAATTCCGGTTCTTAGCACCGGTGATACCGTTGATGGTGGTGCTGATCACGGCTTCAATCGTTCGTTATATTCCGCTACGACCTGTCGGGTCGTTGCTTCTGGTCGGGCTGGCACTGGGGATGTTTAACGGCTGGTTTTCGCTTAGTAGATTCGTCTTCAGTTATGGTCTTGAGACGGCAAGTGAACTTCGGGATCATCTAATCCATCCCAAGGAGAACTGGACCGGCATCGGCCTCCGTCTGGGCGAACTGTTCGGCGGGACGAATGTGAAACTGTCGGCCGGAGCGGCGGGCGCGATACCTTACTATTCGGGCCTGGTGACGGTCGATTTCATTGGACTCACCGATCCGCACTTGCCGCGCATTGGGCTGCCCTTCACCAAGGTTCCAGGGCATCGCATCATCGCTCCGGTTGAATACCTGATGGAGCGCGGCGTCAACCTATTAGTTGAGCCGAACAACTTTATGTTCACAAACGGGGACTTCGCAACCTTCGCCCGTTCCGCCAATTGGGGCAGTCTGCAGAGGTTCTACCTCAATCTGGAACGACCGGTCAAGGGGCGTGCGCTTGAAGAAGTGATCCTGCTCGGCATACCGATCGACGGGCAGCATACGTTGGCGGCGTGGTACATGACCCCGCATCCTGAAGTGGAACGGATTGCGCGGGAGCAGGGATTCAGGCGAATACGAATCAGCCGCTGGTAAGGGGGACGGTAGGAAGTTGACAGGAGTTGGTTCCCATTGAAGATTCTCCTTGAGTATTCGTTGTCAAGGTTGTAATTTGAAATGGTAAGGAGGATGGGCGCGGGAACCAGGACGGGAATCGGGAAAGGTCTTGCGTGTCAGGTACTCAATGATCGAACTGAGGTTTCATAGTCGGGGCGGACAGGGAGGTGTCGTCGCCGGCAAGATTCTGGCCGTGGCGGTCTTCAAGGAAGGTCGTCATGTTCAGGCGTTTCCGACGTTCGGGGTAGAACGACGGGCGGCTCCAGTTAAAGCGTTCGTACGCATCGACGACCAACCGATCCGGCTGCGTAACCAGATCTATGAGCCTGACCATGTCGTGGTGCTCGATCCGAGCCTCATCGCGATGGAAGACGTGACCCAAGGCTTGAAGCCGGGCGGGACAATCCTGATCAATAGTGACAAACCACCGGATCACTTTGGATTCGCCAACGGCTACCGGGTGGTGACGGTCGATGCTTCGACGATTGCCGTGCGCAACGGACTCGGTTCGGTCACCCAACCGATAGTCAATACTGCGATCCTGGGGGCGGTATCGAAGGCGCTGGGGGTCGTCGATATTGAGTCAGTCGTATCGGCTATCGGCGAAGAGGTGCCCGGCAAAGCAGCGGCCAACGCCAAGGCGGCACGGGAGGCTTATGCAGCGACGGGAGGACAGGAATCGCCTTGAACTGATGTGGTTTCAGGATTCAACGAAAGCGCCGGGACGGTCGATCCGCTCCGGCGCTTTCGCATTTCAGGAATGTCAGGACTACTTCAGCAGCGCAACCTTCATCACCGACTTGAGTCCGTTCGATTCGAGTCGTGCCAAATAGACGCCGGAAGGCCAGTTGGAGGCTGTCAGCGTTAGGGAGTGGCTCCCGGCCAACTGGAAGTCATCTAACAAGCGGGCGACTTCGCGACCGGCAAGGTCGTAAATGGCAAGACTGGTCCGGCCGGGCTGATCGAGGCGATAGGAAAGCGTGGTCGAATTGTTGAACGGATTAGGCGACGCTCCGGCAAAGCCGAATTGTTCCGGCGAAACGATCTTGCGTTCGCCGGGGACTGCATTTACTTCGAGGCGGAGATTGATCGGAATGTCGAACATCTCTCCTTCGGCGTTGTGCGTGAAGATGATCTGCCCGCGGTGCATTCCGGAAGGGAAGTTTCGCGGTTTTAGCCAGAGTGAAAAGACCTGTGTATCCTCCGGGTCAAGCGAACCCCGACTCGGATCGAGGATCATCCACGAGGTGTTGGCTGCAAACTGCCACTGGTCGATGCGGTCGCTGCCGCTGTTGCGCGGGATGTTGGCAACCGTAAAGAAGACAACGCTATAGATATCGAGGCCGCCGCTGATCCAGGCTCCAAGATAGTCACCACCTTCGAGGGGTAGAGGCGCAATTCGGACGGTGTCGCTGTCGCCGACGATCGGGTCGTAGCGGTAGATGAGTGCCGGAGGGGTCGCAGGGCGGTGCATTAGATAGAGACCGCGATTCTCAGGCCCGGGCCAGTAAGACAATCCATAAACACGCATGCCCCGAGAGCGCACCCCCAAGATTTGGTTTCCTTCGCGGTCGTAGGCGAAGAGGTGCGATGTCGAAGTGCTGCCGGTTACATAGATGACCTCGCTCAAGACGTCGAAGGCGATGGCTCCAACGGGGTTGAACGGCGTATCCCATTCGAAGAGAACCTCACCCTGCAGATTGAAACCATAGACGCGGCGGCCCTGCGAGCCCCAGATCAGTGAGAATACAGGATCCCATGTGATGTCAACCATGCCGTTGACGGAGTTGCCCGGTTGGTAAATGCTATCCACCAGATTGCCGGCGAGATTGATCTTGTAGATGAGGTGCATTGAGTCGCGTCCGGCCTTGCCTGCGACATAGTAGAACGAATCCGCCAGAACAACACCCTGCAGCCGGTCATCAGGGATTCTCTGTCCGGCATTTATCGAAGCACGGAAAGTCCAGGGATCGCGGTCGGCGGCTCCTGTCAAGCGGGTTTGAGCCTGCCACTCAAGCGGGCCATTGCCGGTGTTCTGAAGTGTGAAGCCGACTTCCACAGAGTCGCCAATGAAGATTGTCTCATCGACACTGTTGCGGGATGGTGTAAATTCCGGGTGTAGCAATTGAACATTATATTCGTCGGTGGCATCTTCAGTCAGGTCGTGGCCGGTCTCAAGGGAGTCGAGAAAGCCTGGCGCCGAAAACCGGATCCAGTATTGGCCAATGGGATGCTCGATGATAAGGAAGGCGCCGCGATTGTCGGTTAGCACGGTGCGATAGCGAGAGGTGGTCACGGTGGCAGCGGCAATGCCTCGACCGGACGCAAGGTCGCGCACGAAGCCGGTGATGGTCCCGATGCGCCGGAAGAGACTGGTGCTGAAGTGGAAACCAATATCCGCGACACCGGCATCGTTCTGAAAGCCAGGATCGGTGAACATCGTATCGACGCCGAGGGCATCGGCCTGACCGCTTCCGGCATCGACGCAGGGGCTATCTTCCTGATTGAGATAGAAGAAGTTCCAACCACGTTGGGGGCCCCGTTCCGGCTCGCGGCCTTCGACGAATTCGGGATTGTCTTCAATGTTGCCCTGGCCGACGGTGATTGTGCCGATCCGGTTGTTCTGCCAGCCGCCCTCAACGGCGCAGTAACTCATTGTGCACTGCCCGTTGCTCTGACCGACCAGTTGTGCACCGACATTAGCGGCGTTGCCCCAGAAGATCGAATTGATGACGTTAACCTGGACTTGTGAGCCCAGGTACAGTCCGCCGCCCCAACTTTCAGCGCCATCCCGGCGTCCGGTATTGTTGATGAAAGTGCAAAACCGGACCGTGCCGCGAGCCGTTTGGGAGAAGGACATCGCTCCGCCGTCGCCAGCGTTGTCATTGCGGGCGTTCGTTGTATTGCCCATGAACAGGCAGTTGAAGACATCAGACTCGGCACCGCTGCTATTGGTGAACATCGCCCCGCCGTTGCGCTGCGAGGTGTTCTGGTCGAAGATGCAGTTGAAGACCGTGACCGTCGAACTGCCCCCGGAGGCCTGGTTGAAGAGGGCGCCGCCGTTGCCCCGGCTGTGGTTCTGCTGGAACAGGCAGTGCTCGACCCGCACCCCTGTCGAGTTGAATATCTTCAGGCCGACGGGGATATCGAGGGCGGTGCGGTTGTCGAGGAGTATGCAGTTGCTGATCAAGACATTGTTGGCAAGTGAATCAAGAATGCACTGCTGGTTCATTCCGGTGATGGTGAGCCCGATCAGTTTGCTTCCGGTGGACATAATGAAGCCGCGGGAGCCGTTCTCGTTGAACTGACCGTCGATGATGCACTGCAATGGACCGCGCGCCGACATCACGGTGACGTTTGCCGGGACGGTAAGATTGAAGTTATCGGCGCCGGTGTAGCGATTGCTGGCGAGCATCACGGTGTCATTGGCACGGGCTTCGGTGAGCGCGGTGCGTAGGTTCTGAAAGTCTTCCGGAATGCGCAGAAGGCGCGCGGAGGCGGACGGTGCGAGCGCGGCAAAGGTGAGCAGCGCGGCCGTCAGCGCGAAGCGGACTGCGGGGCTTGTCAATTCTGGTCTCCTTGGATCATAGTGGTGTCGAAGCGGCGTCTTCCTGACTCCCTCACATGTATATTATAAGGAATTTTGTGCCGCCCGTCAATTCCCTTCCGGCAATAGAGCCTAATTTGTAATGGCTGTCGGAAGTGCCGTCCGAAGGCCTACGATCAAACCCCGTGAGGGTTCGCAATACAATTACTATGCTTAAATCCTTCAAGCGGTTCAACGCCGCCATAATGACTCTGGCCATCGTGGCCGTCGTCGCCCTCGTCGTTATTCTCCGGCGCCGCCGGAAGTAGTTCCTGCATTTGCCTCCCCCGTCGGGGAAAGGCGGAGATGCTGTCGGGTTGTCCGCCCGGTCTGCACTTCGAACCATCTCAAGGTCGCATTCACCGATCCATCCTTCAGCCTCATCCCCGACGTCAGGAGATACCAACCGACGGGGAGATCGACGGGGGTGATGATCTCCCGGGCTGGACGATGCCAACCGAGATCGACCGGCTCCCCTCTATCGCCCTTCCAACGCGACAGAGCCCAATCGCGCAGGTAGAGGGCGGCTCCGGACAGGCTGTCGCCGGATGTAATCTCAAGTTGCAACTTGCCCTTCCCCATCTCTGAGTCTCCCGGCCGCTCGTCTCGAGCAATGGGTACCGACTTCCAACCGCTGCCCACCTCCCACTTCTCAACCTCTCCCGATACCGGATTGCGCCGGGCGGGCATGCCGCGTTGTCGGCAGAGTGCGATGTAAAGCCGCTCAATATCGCGCCTTGTTCCGCGTCTTAGTGCCAATACCTGGGAGGGCAAGAGCGGCGGACCAAGGCGATCAGGATCTCGCTCGATGGTGATGTTGCGAGCAATCCAGTGCCGGACCCGGTTACCCTTGCTATCCGGTCCCATGGCGGGAAGTTCCTTCCTCAAGAACGACGCAAGTTGAGAACGTTCCCTGCGACCGGAGGCTGGTTCGTCGTCGATGCGCACCGGCAGGACGAAGTCGAGGAAACGCTCACGGGCTGCGGAGTCGAGGGAGGCCAAGTGAGATTTCAGATGGCCATCAC
>VGIQ01000131.1 GCA_016867835.1 Calditrichota bacterium
CCAGGCTGCAGTGGCGCGATGAATGTCTTTCCCGCTGCGAAAGGCCTCGATCATCCGCTCGTCACCGGCCAAGTGTGCCATGATGCGAAGTTCGACCTGGGAGTAGTCAGCTGATACGATCTTCCAGCCCGGGATTCCGGCGACGAAGGCTTTCCGAATCCGTCCACCCTCGTCGGTTCGGATCGGGATGTTCTGTAGGTTGGGATCGGTCGAAGCAAGCCGACCCGTTGCTGCAGTCGTCTGACTGAAACTGGTATGCACCCGCCCGGTAATGGGATGCACCATTTGCGGCAGAGCATCGATATAGGTTGACTTCAACTTCGTCAGATGTCGGTAGCGCAACAACTTTGCCGGCAGTGGATGGAGCGGCGCGAGTCGCTCCAGTTCCTCGACGTCGGTTGACCAGCCAAACTTGGTCTTACGACCGACCGGGAGACCGAGTCTCTCATAGAGAACCTGAGCCAATTGCTGCGTCGAGTTGAGATTGAAGGTCATCCCCGCGAGGTCGTGCACTTCCGCAAGTCGCTCGTCCATCTCGACTTGAAACTCGCGCGATAGTTGCCCCAACAAAGCGGTGTCGATCTGCAGTCCGGTGAACTCCATGCGCATCAGAACCGGCATCAGCACGAGTTCGGTCTCGTAATAGAGTCGATCAAGGCTTTCTGATTTCAGTCGGGGCTGGAAGTGATGCGTCAACCGTAAAGCAATATCGGCATCTTCACAGGCGTAACGGGTGATGGCGTCGAGCGGGACGTCGAGCATCGACTTCTGCTTCGTGCCACTGCCGATCAGGTCGCTGGTCGGGATCTTTCGGAAGTTGAGATGAGACTCGGCGAGCGCGTCGATCCCGTGCTGCCTTGCCGATGGGTCAAGCACGAACGAAGCGAGCATTGCATCGAATGCAAGCCCTTCGACTTCGATATTATAGCACTTCAGGACGAGGGTATCGTATTTCAGGTTCTGACCGGTCTTGGCGATTCCGGAGTCACCGAAGAACGGTATGAGGTGTTCGAGGATGTAAGCCAACTCCCTACTGCGCCTGGGTCTTAGCGTCGGCGCCGGAGTCGATGGCCGGTAGTCTTCCGGAACACCGGTAAAGTGATTAACCGATACATACCAGGCCTCCTCAGGACGAATCGAAAACGAGAGCCCAACCAGTTCGGCTTTCATTGGATCGATAGCGGTCGTTTCTGTATCCAACGAGACGAGAGTGGCACCCCGGAGCGCAGCGATCATTTCTGAAAATTGACCAGGACTGGTTACAGCGCGGTAGTTGGCAGGCGGCTTCTCATCGGTAGTATTGTCAGCTGACACTTCCTCCTGGAATAGTCCCTCGTCGGCAAGAGTCGGTTCAAGAGCCTCGATTTGCCTCAGTAGATTGTGAAACTCAAGTTCGATAAGCCTCTTGCGCGAAGCGGCAGTATGCATCGGGCCGATCCGGAGAGCGTCGGGCTCGACTCCGAGTGGAACGGCCGTCTCGATGATCACCAGTTCCTTCGACAGTCGTGCCTGGTCGGCGTAGGCGATGAGATTCTCGCGCAGAGCCGGGCGTTCGACTTCAGCAGCACGTTCCAGTGCGCCTTCGAGAGAACCAAACCTGCGCACCAGTTCGAGGGCGGTCTTTTCACCGACCTTCGGCACCCCTGGAACGTTATCGACGCTGTCCCCCATCAAGCCAAGAACATCGATAACCCTCTCGGGGGGGACACCGAATCGGTTTATTACTCCGACCGAATCGATGATCTCCGGGACGTCGGTCACACGGCTGTTGGGGAGCCGATAGACCCGTATTCGGTCATTCACGAGTTGAAGAAAGTCTTTATCACCGGCTACAATAAAGACGTCGTTACCGGCTGCGGCACCCTGGACGGCGAGGGTGCCGATGATATCGTCTGCCTCATAGCCGTCAAGGGAGAGTTGCGGGATGTTCAATAAGGCCAGGAGATCATGCAGGATCGGGAGTTGACTCCGGATGCCTTCATCAAGCGGGCCGCGCGTCGCTTTGTACTCTTCAAAGCGAATATGTCTAAAGGTCGGGGCACCGGTATCGAATGCGAGCGCCAGACGGTCGGGGCGCTCGCGTCGCAGCACCATCAGGAGCGTGGTGAGAAACCCGAAGACCATGCCGACCTCCTGACCGCGCGTCGATAGCCCGGAGCGATTGCTGAAGGCGTGAAAACTACGGTGAACGAGGGCCGAGCCGTCGAACAGGAAAAGTTTCATCGTATGCAGTATGTAAAATGCAGAATATAATATGGAGGTGCCAATCTCACTCCCACCTTGGGAGCGGATTGCAGCCCCCTTGGGGCGAGGCATACCCTCCCCCTGTGATTAGCGTCGCGACTCCCCTATTGCGGAATATGCCCGAAGGAGATCACCCGGCGACGGACGCGCCACTTCAGCCCCATCGCCCGCAGAATTGCCTTGTCGCCGAACCGGTTCTTGACGGTGTCGAGGGCTTTGTAGAGTTCTTCACGGCGGACCGGATCGCGGACAAAGAAGAGGTTCATCTGCCGCCCGACTTCGCTCCAGGGCTTCAAACCGCCAAGGGATATGCCCACCAGACGGACAGCGCGACCGACCTGCCAAATCTGGTCGAGCAGCCGCCAGCCTTCCTCGATCATATCCTGCTCATCGTTGGTATAGTAGATCAGCGCGGATTGATGGGAGAGCGTTTCAAAATCGTTGTATCGCAGGCGTAAAGTCAACACCTTGCCACCCAATTTCGCTCGCCTGAGGCGGCGTCCGACCATTTCGGCCAATGCCACGATCCAAGCCCGGAGGTCGTCGCGGTTTGTCAGCGGCGCCTCGAAAGTCCGCTCGTGTCCCATCGAGCGCTCGACTTCGCCGCGCTGGTCGTCGAGTTCCATCCGCCCGACATACTCCCCCTTCGCCATTCCGACGAGCCACTCTCCGACCACGCCGAAGTGCGACTTCATTATGTCTAGCGGCGCATGGCTGAGGCGTCCGAGGGTGGTGATGCCGAGCCGGGTAAGCGCGGCTTCGGTGGCCGGTCCGATGCCGGCCATTTCCTTCACCGGAAGCGGACTGAGGAAGGCGGCTTCCGTGCCGGGCGGGACGTAGGAGAGGCCGTCCGGCTTGGCGAGGTCGGCGGCAACCTTGGCGATCAAGCGGTTCGACGCGATGCCGACCGTCGCGGGAAGATTGACGTTTTCGCGAATGGCCATCCGAATCCTCCGTCCGATCTCCTCAGGCGGCCCGAAGAGCCGGTAGAGACCCGATATCTCGACCGAGGCCTCGTCCACCGAAAGCACCTTTACATCAGGCGAGAAGCGATCGAGCAGCGCGAATACCTTGCGCGAAGCGTCGATATACTTCTCAACGTGCATCGGGACGAAGATGCACTTCGGGCATTTCCGGCGCGCTTCGACAACCGTCATCCCGGCCTTTAGGCCATACTTGCGCGCCTCGTAGTTGGCCGCGGTGATGATCCCCTTGTTGCCGCTGCCGCCTCCGACAACTGCGGGATGTCCCTTCAGGGTCGGATCGTCGCGCATCTCGACCGATACGAAAAAGGCGTCCATATCGACGTGCAGGTAGAGAGGCATTGACGCAGCGCGCTTCAAGAGACCGGATACTTCACTACGTTCAGCATGACCGCGCCTTAACGACGCCCGACAACGGTGAGACCCTCGAAACCGCCCATCCGGTTCTGCTGCCACCTAAGTTCGATTCCGGAGGTGTCAGTGGCGGAGGCGTCGAGTCGAGCGAGAATGAACCGCGCCATGACCGAATCGCCGAAGAAAGCCCTGACGATGGTGGCAAAGAGGGAGTCCGCCTCGGGGCTGCCGCCCGGGGACTTCAGTTGACGGATCAGTTCCAGCGTGTTGCCGCGAGCGGCCTCGTCCAGGAACGGCAGAGCCGACTCAAGCGACCCAACCACCCCGCCCGACCCGGTAGTTTCCGTCGGCGTGTCCGAAAGCGACGCCTTTGCCAGCCCCCCGGCGGCGCGATAGAGATGATACGCGGCTCGCTGGCTGTTGGCATCCAAAGCCGCGACCTCCACCGCCAGTTGTCGCGCGGCCGGCGAGAGGTCCGGACTCTTCGGTGCCTCCCGACAAGCCGTCCCAAAACCGGTCAGAACGATCAGGCTAATGGACACGATAAGACTATGTTTTACGATATTATAGATAGTCTTATAAAGAGCCTTCAAAGGGCTTCCTATATAGGGAACAAATGAACACATTAACAAGATAACACCCGACTTTCCGCAATGCAAGCGACTCCGCCCGAGATGATCTCCGCAAGGTCGCCAATGCTCCCGAAAGCATCGCATCCCCCCAAGGCGCTTGTCAAGCGCATTTGTCATCGCTAACTTGAGTGACGGCGTCCCTTAACCTCCCGTTTCTTCCTTGAATTATCGTCCGTCCGACCAGACTCCATCCCAACCTGTTAGCGTCGAGGTCATCGGTGACCGGCGCGAATGGGAAACCTTCCTCGCCGAAGCACGGGGACGCACTCTCTTCCACTCCCTGAGATTCCTCGACTACCATCCGCAAGGCCGGTTCGAGGAGCATCACGTTGTCATCCGGCGCAAAGGGAATATCGCCGCGTTGATGCCGGGCGTGATCCGGCACGAAGTGGCTGGGCCGGTTTGGGTATCGCATCCAGGCGCCTCCTATGGCGGGCCAGTCTGGGCGCAGGAACTTCGGTATGACCACCTTGAGGACGTCATCGCATCGCTCATCGACTATGCCCGGGAGGCTGGCTTGAACGCGATTCGTATAACGCCTCCACCGATCATCTACGATGAAGAAGCCGGCCAGATGCTCGATTTCGCTCTCCAGCGGAACCGGTTCGCAGTGATCCGCACCGAACTGACTCAGGCCGTGCCGCTCGACAAACCGCCGGACGCGATGTTCGACTCCTTCGTTAACAAGACCCGCAACGCCTTTCGCCGGGCCGAGCAGCACGGTCTTCGGTTCCGCCTCATCGAAGAGCCAACGACAGAGGAGTTTGAACGCTTCTACGAGATCCTCGAGGAGAATCGCCGCGGACTGGGAGTTGTCCCGACGCACAGCCGCGAGGAAGTCGAACGCCTGCACCAATTGATTCCCGGGCAGTTGATGATGGCGGTCGTCGAACATAAGGGCCGGATGATAGCCTGCATCTGGAACTTCATCTGCAACGACCAGGTGGTGCTCGAGTTCTATATGGCGCACGAAGCGCCGTCGGTACAACTGAAACCAGTGCCGTTTCTCACCTGGCACAGTCTGCTCTGGGCTCGCGAGCGCGGCTTCAAGTGGATGGATTTCGGTATATCCTCGATTTGGGGCGACCCGACGACAGGCCTGCTGCGTTTCAAAGAGAACTTTGGAGCGCGTCACTTCCTCCGGCAGACCTGGGAGTTGAGAATGAAGAGTGAAGAATAAGAATGCAGAGTGAGGAACAGCCCGTAGATGAATCGCGGAGGAGCAGGAATTATAATAACCTGCTGATCCTGTTCGGGATTGCCTTTGTGCTGCGCGTCGGCATCATTCTTACGACGCCGCTCTATCCTGCCGAAGGCATCGTGCCCGGCTATAACGACGAGCCGCTTCACCTCAATTATATCCGGCATATCACCGAAGCCGGCACCTGGCCGGTCTATCAACCGTCGCTTGGTGGAACCGGCAATCGTACTGCCGAGTTCCTTCAACCTCCGCTCTACTACCTTCTGTCAGCACCTGTTTGGCATTGGGGTGAGGCAATTGTCTCCGGCAAGGGACTCTATGCCGTTCGCATTCTCTCTGCGCTGCTGGGACTGGCAGCCGGTATTGCGGCTATGCGGCTGGCATCACTTACCATTGGCCCGGCAATCGCATCCAGTGCTGCTGTCTTTCTGCTCTATTTCCCGGCTGCATTGTACTTTACATCTCTGGTGACGAACGACGCGCTGCTGCTTCTGCTGGTGCTGATGTCGCTTGTCGCCATTGCCGAAGCGAGGAAGATATCCGAAATGGACGACCTGCCCCGCCATCTTATTCTGTCGGCCAAGGTTGGAGCGCTCCTGGGCTTATCGTGTTGGGCAAAGTTGTCGGGTCTGCTGTTAATACCGCTGGCGCTTGCGTCGGCTCCCGTCGGATTTAGCCGAAAGCAGGCTTGGGCGGTGCGAGCGACGGCGCTGGCAACAGCCATCGCATTGGTGATACCGCTATTGACCTGGAATTACACCCATTACGGCCATCTGGTGCCTTTGGCGGGAGGCTATGGTCCGACTGATGTAACTTCCTTCAACCGCGGCGCCCTCTTTCACCCTTGGGCGGCAGCGAAGCATCTCTTCCATTCGGCGGCAGTTCCCAACCAGGCGCTTTGGGGAGGATTTCCTGAAGTATCAGCCTCCGCCATCTTCACGTTGGCGCTGCTTGTGTTCTTGGGAAGAGGTCTGGTGACGATCCTGCGTAGCGGGCGAGATCGATGGTGGCTCCTGGCGCTACTAACTTTGACTCTGGTCGGCTTCGCGGTCCATTCGATCCGCTTTTTTCAGGTTGAGTTCAGACTGCTGATTCCGGCATTTGGCTCGCTCGCCATTCTGATGATGTTAGGATGGGGCCGGCTCCGACCAGGAGACTGGCTGCTCGCGTTACTCCTGACTCTACCTTGGATTATTTCGATGATTTATTGATGGGCGATTGCAGCATTCGTCGTAGCGTCGCCATCCTGGTGGCATTCTGCCAGCAAGATTCTAGCGCACCGTGTCATCATTGACTTACCCCTGCTTTGTCTGCAGGTGTCCACAAAGAGTGTCAATTTAAGGACTATTGATAAGCAATAATAATAAATTGTACTATCTTAGCGATCTGTTGACAGTGTGATGGCTGTTCAAGTCCCCGAAGGCGTAGCCGAAGGGGACTTGAACAGCGCCCTTGGTCACAGGACGCTCCGTGGATAGATTGTCTTGTCTACTAAA
>VGIQ01000132.1 GCA_016867835.1 Calditrichota bacterium
TATTTACTATTCTTCGGCAGCGCTGAACCTGACTTGGTGCCAGACCGTGTTCTGCAAAATAACCGTAATGTCTTTGGCACAAGAATGCATATAGCGGGCGGAGATGTGAATGCAGATGAATATGGAGATGTTATTACCATTTCCCCCGATGGTAATAATGGCGAAGGCGAATTACATATTTATTTCGGCAGTAGATTCATGGACACGACTGCTGCCATAAATGTCAGAACACGCGATTTTTATGGATACAATACCGGCTTTGGAATGGGAGCAGTTGGAGACTATAATGGTGATGGAGTAAAGGACTTCGTGTCGTACGTCCCCATGGAAAGAGGTGGAAATTACTATGGTATACTTACTTTACATGGTGGATCCCGGGATTGGCGAGTGTCGGTGAAGGAGCCTGTCTATCCTGCTATGCAACCTCGTAGTATCAGAATAAAACTACACCCCAACCCGTTCAATGCGGAACTGAAGGTTCGCATAAGTGAACTGCAGGGTGGTGAGTGCCGGTTGCGTCTTATGGATATAGCAGGTCGTATGGTATCAGACAAATCCATCTCATTCCGGCAGCAGGACGAAGTCTCATTCGTTCTTGATACTACAGAACTTCCGACTGGAATCTATATCGTATTGGTCTTAAACCGATTGTCTTCCGGCAAGTGGCAAAGCGCGCTTGCGAAGGCGCTCTTGCTTCGCTAATTAGGCAAATTTGGAGGTTAGTATGAATGCTCGCATCGTTACTCTCATAGTTCTGGCGCTTCTGACCATTCGTCCTGCGCATCTCGTCGCTCAGCGCACCTACATCGGCACTGAGGGCAGCCCTCTCAACTGCTATGGTGGTTTCATTGCCTGGAATCAGACCGGGCATCGGGCCGATGACTTCAGTTATCGTTACCTACAAGAGGGCGGATTCACCACCGATCTACCGTTTGTAAGTTCAGTCGTGGCTCAGCAAGGACAGTTTTCCTATCGGAGCCTCTTCAGTCATTATGGTATCAAGCCCTACTTGGGAGCGGGCGCAGGAGCCGATGGCTATGAACCTGCGACAGCCAACCGCAATTGCTTCATCGAGCAGTCCTGCCGCCAGTGGAGCGCCGATGCCGGGATGGAGAATCCCGACCCTATGCCCCTCATGATCAAACGCATAAAGAGGATGGATGCCGATTTCTGAGCGATGATTATAGACCACCTCCAGGCGTCCCGCTTTGCGCATTTCATCAATAATGTCGTTGAAAAAGCATAAAATACAGCCGGAAGGTGCATCCTGACTGGGAATGTATCGCGATGGCTCGATGACGGCCGTTGGCGAGGGATCATATTCGAGGATGGGTGCAATACTGCGGTCATTTCCCGACATTACGCTACCCTAAGCACAATCTTCCCGGCGACAGCGCCTTCTTCGAGCATCTGTTGCGCCCGGGCTGCCTCGGCGAGCGGCAGTTCCGCTCCCACCTGCACCTTGACCGCTCCGGATGCCGCGAGATCGATGATCTCCTGCATCTCCACTTTCGTTCCAAGATAGAGGCCTTGGATCGAAAGGTGTCGCAGATAGGTCATATGGAGCGAGAAGTTAGGCACTTCGCGACCGGTGATGATGCCGCAGAGCAGAATCCGTCCGCCTTTCTTCACCATCTGGAACGATTTCGGGAAAGTCTCGGGCCCGACATAGTCGATGATCAGATCGACGCCTGCCGGGCAAAGTTTCATCACCTCGGCCGGGACGTCGTCCCGCTTTCTGTTGAAAACGTGGTCGGCGCCGAGGGATGTCATCAGTGCGAGCCGGTCGTCCGAGCCGGCAGTGGCGATCACCGTTGCGCCGAGCCGTTTTGCGATCTGAATGGCTATCGTGCCCAGCCCACCGGCGCCTCCCCAGATGAAAAACGTCTGACCGGCCGAAAGTCCCCCCACCCCTTTCAAGGCGTGCAGCGCCGTCAGCCCGGCGATTGGCAGACCCGCAGCAGAATCGAAGGAGATGCTGTCCGGCAGAACGAAGCAATTACCCGCCGGGACGGTGCAGTATTCCGCATAACCCCCCTTCAGGTGTAAACCGAAGTATTTCCACCCCAGGCAGAGGTTGGGACGACCCTCCCGGCAAAGTTGACACTTTCCACAGGCGATGAGCGGATAAACGACAACGCGCTTGCCGATCAGATCACGGCTCACGTCCGGTCCGGCTTCGAGGACCGTCCCGGTAATGTCTCCGCCCGGAATGTGCGGTAGGGGAATTGGGATGCTGGGATAGCCCCGACGGACGACGAGATCGACGTGGTTGATGCCAGTGCAGGCAATCTGTATCAAGACTTCGCCCGATACTGGAACCGGCGTCGGCTGGTCGCTGGTGTAGGTCAAGACGTCACGTTCGCCGTGACGGGGTATGGTGATGGCTTTCATTTATTTGAGGTGATTTGAGTCCATGGATGTATATCAATCGGTGCTGGATATCTGCTTATCGGGATAGGCGACAGCGACAAGCGTCAAGCCCTTCGCCGGAGCGATCCGGACGGCTCCGCAGCGCACCGGGCGTTCGAGCAATTGCCTGAAGTCGTCCGGTGAATAATAACCCCTTGCCAGGTCAAAGAGGGATCCCACCAGACCTCGCACCATCTTGTGGAGGAACCGGTTGGCAGTGATCCGGAAGGTTACGCCGTCGTTGTCAGCAACCCAGTGGGCTTCGGTAACGACGCATTCGTAATGTAACTCCCCCGGCCGGTAAAGCGCAAACGCTCTGAAGTCATGCCGGCCAAAGAGCAGCGACACTCCTTCCTCGGCGAGGGTATCGTCCCATGGCAGCATCGGCGTCCAACTGGTGCGGCTGCGTAGCGGGTGTAAGGTGTGCTCAATCCGGTAGTGGTAGGATCGGGAAGTGGCGCTGTAACGGGCGTGAAAGTCCGGCGCTGCAGGCTCTGCGGCGAGCACCCGAATAGCCGGCGGCAGGAAGCTGTTGGCGGCAATGGTGAGCCGGTCTAATGGCACACGCAAAGTTTCGACATCAAAGTGTGCCACCTGGCCGGATGCGTGAACACCGGCGTCGGTGCGCCCGGCGGCTATGAGTGAGATAGGGATGCCAAGCAGTCGCTCAAAGACCTCTTCGAGGGTCTGCTGAATCGTCGGGTCGCCAGGCTGGCGTTGCCAGCCGGCGTAGTCGGTACCGTCGTATTCGATGAGCAGTCGCAGACGCACTTGTCAGCGCGAGGAAATGAAGGTAATAAAGAGTATGATCGTCAGCCCCATCAGCACGACTGTCAGAACGTCGCGCCCTGCCAGTTTTAGAGGCCGGTAGAAACTGCGGGCTGCCCGGACCACAAATCCCCGCGATTGCATCGCATCGGAGATCGTATCTGCGCGGTCAAGACCAGCCTCAAGCAGCGGTCCCCAGAGCGGCAGCAGGCTGCGAATACGTTGCACCGGACTGCCGCCAGTTCTTAGTCCACGACCGAATTGTGCCTGCCGAATCCGGTTGGCTTCAGAGAGCAGCATCGGAAGAGTTTTCATCGCCAATCCGAGTCGAAGTGCAAAGGGACCGGTCGCACGGAGTCCTTTCTGGGTGCGCCGTCCGAACGCATATGCGGCAAGGCTCCAGTCCGACGGGTGCGTCGTCCGACTGACGAGCGAGGCAGAGACGCTCATAATAGCGATTTTTATGGCGAAGAAGAGACCTCGCGA
This sequence comes from Calditrichota bacterium, assembly GCA_016867835.1. Lineage (NCBI taxonomy): Bacteria > Pseudomonadati > Calditrichota > Calditrichota bacterium. The sequence goes on from VGIQ01000132.1 coordinate 3,667, forward strand.
AACAGCCTCCGCCAGTGATAGATCGCGACCTGTGACGAAAACATGGATAATAATGGTCAGCAGGTAAAAGAGCCATAATGCAGCAGCGTCTCGCACAATGACCGGCAATATAGGTCTGATCGCCGAGAGGCTTATAAACAGTGGCAGGGAGGCAATAGCCAGTGCAGTCCAGGACTGCGCCCAAAGCCCCATCGCTACCAGTGCAACCAAACCGGTCAACTTGACGCGCGGATCGAGGCGGTGGAGGAGTGTGTCGCCGTCGCTAAAGGCGCCAATGATGGGAGTTAGACTCATGATGAAAACGAATCCCCAAGAAGTGCTCGAACCCGCACGAGGGGCGAATCGGACTCGCCTTCAATAAGGGGAAGGGGTGCGATACTCCCGGCTTCGATTTGCCGGTAACAGCGTTCAAGGTTAAAGTCGTCCTGTGCCGACACGACGACCTGCCCTCGATCCGCGAGCCGTCGCGCAAGGTATTCCTGTTCAGTCTGACCGGGCGTAGGCACAAGGATCGCCGGACACGCGAGATAGGGGAGATCCATCAAGGTGCTATAGCCGGGACGGGCAAGGATGGCTTTGGCGGAATTCGCCGCCCGCCGGATAGATGCCGTCGAAAGATGAGGATAGCGAATCACGCGGCCGTCGAATTGGGAATCGGGATCTGCATTCCTCGGCAAGCCCCGGATGATGAGCAGGCGAAGGTCGCTTCCCGATGCCTGCTTAAGAATGATCTCCTCAAACCGGCTCCGCTGCGGCTCGGGACCGGAGAGGATTACGAGCAGATCGACAGGCGCAATGTCAGGCTTATCGTCAGACACATCAGAAGTCAAGTGGAATCGCGAGAGCGGGCCGATGAAGTGGACATTCGACGGTCTTTGGGAGGTATGTGAAAGGTCGCCAGAGAGATTCTCCTCACCGGCGTAGTCCGGCACCCAACACTCGGTGAAGCGGCTGATGATGCGCTGGTGAAAGAAAGCCAATGGCGATCGCGCCCAACCTTGACCGCCCGGAGGCAATATGATCAGTTGATGTGTGATATAGACCGACGGCACGTCAGGCTGGTGGAAGCCGAACCGGTTGTCGGAAATCACAAAGTCGATGCGGCGGTGACGGCAGAGGTCGTCCAGCCAACTTCGCTCCCGCCGCGCGGCGCCTATCAGTTTCGGCATCTGTCGTGCCATTGCGGTCGCCATAGAGCCGTCGGTCGGATAGGTGATGCCGTAGCCGGGTAGATTTAGAATCTCAACGCCGGGGCATTCGCCCTTTAGGAACTCCAGCGGCCCGCCACTGGCAGCAATGACCACCTCATAGCCGGCTTCACTTAGCGACCGGATGACCGGGACGCACCGCGCGGCGTGCCCAAGCCCCCAGTCCAGGGGAGAGATCAGAATGGTGAATGAAGAGTGCAGGATGAGGATTGCGAGGTAGATTGAAGATTATTGATTAGTGCAGAAAAAGTTGACTTGGAGGGCGGACAAGAATGTCCGCCCTTCCCTAATAGGAACATCTCATCAGGGCGGACATTCCTGTCCGCCCTCCAGAAACGGCAACAATATTCTGCACCTCTTCATAGGGTTTAATCTACATTCTGCCTTCTGATTTCTGCATTCCCTCAAAGCCCCACATGAAACCGGCGGTAGCGGTCACTTTGACCAGTTTGCCTATCAAGTCCTTGCGGCCCGCGAAGACGACGGTCTTGTTCTGACGGGTGCGACCGGTCAGGCGGTCGGGATTGCGCTCCGAGACGCCTTCGACAAGAACCTCGAAGGTGCGTCCGACTTCGGCCTCGTTCTTACGCCGAAAGAGGGCATTGGCGGTTTCAACCAGTTGCTGCATCCGCTCACGGGCAACTTCGGCAGGGACGGGATCGGGCAGGTCGATTGCAGCGGTCTTGCGGCGTAGCGAGTAAATGAACATAAAGGCTTGATCGAACTGCAATTCCTCGAAGGCATCCAGGGTTTCGTGAAAGGCTGCGTCGGACTCGCCCGGGAAGCCGACGATGATGTCGGTGGTGATCCCAATACCGGGGACCGCGCTGCGCAATTTGGCGACGATGCGGCGATACTGGTCGAACGAGTAGGCGCGCTTCATAGCCCTAAGGATGCCATCATTGGCGGACTGGAGCGGCAGGTGGACATGCTCGCAGAGGGCTGGAAGGGACGCGATGGTCTCGATCAAGCGGTCGCTGAAGAGTTGCGGGTGTGGGCTGGTGAACCGGACGCGCAATCCGGGCGCGCGTGCGTCGATCTGCCTCAGCAGCCACGCGAAATCTATTCTCTCGCGCCCGCCCACTTCCTCATTGATCATTCCGCATTCCGCATTCGGCATTCGATAATGCCAGTCCCGACCCCAGGCGTTGACAGTTTGTCCGAGGAGGGTTACTTCACGGTAGCCGAGGGTCGCAAGTTCGACGATTTCGCTGAGGATGTCGCCCGGTGGGCGGGACCGCTCGGAGCCGCGCGCTGACGGCACCGCGCAGAAGGTGCAGGCGAAACTGCAGCCAAACTGGACGTCAACCCATGCTGAGACGGTTCCGGAGCGGCGAACGGGAGTAAGAGGCGTCGGGTCGTCGAAGAGATCGACGGCATCCAGGGGCTGGCGGTTCAGTTCGATCTGACGGACGAGTGAGGGCAGCCGGGCGACCGACCGCGGCCCAAGGAGTAGATCGACGTGCGGCGCCTTGGCACGGATCAGGTCTCCGTCGCGAGGCGCCATACAGCCGGCCACGCCGATGATGAGGCCGGGATTGCGGGTTTTGACGCGCTTCAGGTGCCCGAGTTCAGCCATCAGTTTCCGTTCAGGCTTCTCGCGGACGGCGCAGGTGTTGATGACGACGACGTCGGCTTCGTCGGGCGACGGGGCAACGGCATAGCCGTCCGACTCCATTAGCCCGATCATCCGCTCGGCGTCGTGGACGTTCATCTGACAGCCGTAGGTTTTGAGGAAGAGGCGCTTCAATTATCTGGCGTGAATGATAAGCGTTGCAGGTGCAGTCGCCGGACGCGAGCCGTTATAATATACGCCCGACTTGGAACGCGCGGGGGGGTTGTAGTCAAAAAATCGTCACATCGTCACCGAAATGGCATATCTTATTGGGTGGCATAGAGATACGCTGTGACGGAAGGGTGACGGAAGGGTGGAATATGAGGCCGATGGGCATTAATGATGGACTTCCCCGGTAACCTCAAACGCTCAAAACGGAACGCCGGCGATGCCGCCGGTTGGTTTTTGCAACTT
>VGIQ01000133.1 GCA_016867835.1 Calditrichota bacterium
GTGAGCGGATATGCGAGGGAGCGAGTAAGCGAGGAGGAGTGGGAGGAGGATGTGCAAGTTTGGGTTGTCAATGTCCATTCTCTAAGCGCTGGACTGGATCCCCGCCTGCGCGGGGATGACGAGGGGGGAGGCGGGGATGACGAGAATGGAAAAGGGGATGATGATCCCCTCTCGCTTACGATTGCGCCGAATCCGTTTAACGATCAGGCGACGGTGACAGTTGGTCTTGGAGGGCGGGCATTCCTGCCCGCCCTAAGGGCGGACAAGAATGTCCGCCTTCCAAGTGCGCAGGTGGGGGGTCTCATGCCCGTCCGGCTCAGCCTCTACGCGCTCGACGGGAGGGAAGTCCTCCGTCTTCACGACGGCCCTCTATCCCCGGGAAGCCATACTTTCGCACTTTCGCACTTTGGCACTTTCACACTTCCCTCCGGCATCTATTTCCTCCGTCTTCAGGCCGGCTCCCACTCCCGCACCGTCAAAGCGGTGCTGATGCGTTAGTGACGCAACCAATCTCTCCTCACTATTCTTCCTCGTATTTCTGGCGCAGTTCCTCCACTACCTGAGGATCGGCAAGCGTCGTAACATCGCCCAGCGCACTTCCGTTTGCAATATCCCTTAACAGCCGGCGCATGATTTTCCCCGAGCGCGTCTTCGGCAGATCTCGCGAGAAGTGTATCTGCTCGGGTCGGGCTATGGATCCGATCTTGGTGCCAACATGAGCCTTGAGTTCTTCCATTAGCGCGGGATCGGGTTGGATGCTGGCTCTGAGCGTTACGAAGGCCGCCGGCGCCTGGCCTTTGATGTCATGTGGGATGCCGACCACTGCGGCCTCAGCAACCGAGGGATGATCGACCAGCGCGCTCTCCACCTCCATCGTGGAGATATTATGCCCGGCTACGAGCATGACATCATCGACACGACCCAGCAGCCAGAAGAAACCGTCCTCGTCGATCTTCGCTCCATCGGCAGGGAAGTATAAACCGGGCCATTTGGACCAGTAGGTCTTGCGAAAACGCTCATGGTCGCCCCAGATGGTTCTAAGCATCCCCGGCCAAGGTGCTACGAGACCGAGGTAGCCGCCTCCGACCTCCAAGGCGTCGCCCTTCTCATTCAACACCGCCGCCTTAATCCCGGGGAACGGCCTGGCTGCAGAGCCTGGCTTGCAGGTAGTGATACCGGGCAGAGGCGTTATGAGGATGTGACCGGTCTCAGTCTGCCACCAGGTGTCAACCACCGGGCAGCGCTCTCTTCCGATCACGCGATGATACCATACCCAGGCTTCCGGGTTGATCGGCTCTCCGACGGTGCCGAGTAACCTTAGTGAAGTGAGGTCATGCCGCCCCGGCCACTCCTCGCCCCATCGCATAAAAGTGCGGATTGCGGTTGGAGCGGTGTAGAAGATCGAAACGCCGTATTCCTCGATGATGCGCCAGAAGCGATCCCGGTCCGGCCAGTCGGGCGCACCTTCGTATATAACCTCGGTTGCGCCGCAAAGCAGAGGCCCATAGACGACGTAAGAATGCCCGGTTACCCAGCCGATGTCCGCCGTGCACCAGAAACGATCCTCAGGCTTGAGATCGAAGACCCACTTCGAGGTGGCATAGACCCCGGTCATATAGCCCCCGGTGGTGTGCAAAATGCCTTTCGGCTTGCCGGTTGTGCCCGAAGTATAGAGGATGAATAGCGGATCTTCGGCGTCCATTTCTTCAGCCGGGCAGTCCGGTGAAGCGTCTTCCACCAGTCGGTGCCACCAATGGTCCCGCCCTTCGCTGAAGTGTATTGCGAAATCCCCTCGCTTATGAACGACGACATGGCGAATGGTCGGACAGCCTTCAAGTGCGAGATCTGCATCGTGCTTGAGCGGAACAATACGACCCCGGCGATAGCCTCCATCGGCGGTCACGAGGACCTTGGCTCCCGCATCGTTGATACGTTCTCTAAGTGCGTCGGGCGAGAATCCGCCGAAGACAACGGAATGGACGGCTCCAATACGTGCACAAGCCAGAAGAGCGATGACCAACTCCGGCACCACCGGCATATAGATTGCCACCCGGTCGCCTTTAGTGACGCCAAGGGAGCGCAGGGCACTGGCGAACTTGCAGGTTTCCCGGTAGAGTTCCCAGAAGGTGAGGGTTCGTCGCTCGCCGGGTTCACCTTCCCAGATGAGAGCGGCTTTGTTGCGATTTGGGCCGACGATGTGGCGGTCGAGGATCGATTCCGTGATGTTTAACTTCCCGCCCACAAACCATTTGACGTCGGGCGGAGTTCCCTCGAGGATGCGCTCCCAGGACTTGCGCCAGACCAGGTCCCGGGCAAAGGAAGCCCAGAACGCCTCGGGATCGGACGCTGCATTCTCGTAAACTGCCGGGTCGGAGACATTAGCCTGAGCGACGAACTCCGCCGGAGGAGGATAGAGCCGTTCCTCGTTGAGAAGTGTGTCTATAGTATTGCCGGAGGAGTTGTTCATTGTGAAGGGACTGCTTTATTGAGTTCGTTAGTAACGGGTTCGAGATGTAAGGGAACCGGGGCGCGTCGAATCGCCTTGCCTCAGCGACCGGCAATGATTATTATAATCTACTTATTCCGGTTTCCCAAATTAGCGTCAGGCCAGGGTTCCCAGCCTGACATCCCAAGCCAACCGCCTAACCCAAAGTTCTATGAAAGACGTCCATCCCGAGCGGATCCGCAACCTTGTCCTGACCGGTCACCAGACTTCCGGCAAGACCACCCTGACCGAAGCTTTGCTTTTCAGAATGGGCGCTACCAGCCGGATGGGATCGGTCGAGGAAGGCAACACCCAGAGCGACTACCATCCCGACGAAATGAGCCGCCGGATGTCGATTTCCACAACGCTCCTGACCGGCGAGCATAAGGGGACCAAAATCAACCTCCTCGACACGCCCGGTTTCACCGACTTTCAGGGGGATGTCAGGTGCGCCATCCGGGTCGCCGATACTGCTCTGATGCTGATCAACGCAACTTCGGGTATCGAGGTCGGGACGGAACTCTTCTGGGGCTTTTGCGAGGAGCGTCACACCGGAAGGTGTTTCCTAATCAATCACCTTGACAAGGAGCATGTCAGTTTCGAGCGCACCGTCCGGGCCTTGTCGGAGCGCTTTGAGGCTGCAGTTCCGGTGCAGTTCCCGGTGGGCGAGGGATCGGACGGATTTCACCAGATCGTCGATCTGATCGCGATGAAGTTGGTTGATTACAATAAGGACGGCAGCGAGAAGTCGCGGTCGGACATCCCGGTGGACTTGAAAACACGCGCTGACGAAATGCGAACCCGGCTGGTGGAACGTTGTGCCGAAGCAGACGACGCCCTGATGGAGCAGTTCTTCGCCAACGACGGCCTTTCGTCGGACGAGATGATTCAAGGCCTTAGAAAGGGCATACTCGACGGGAAATTATTCCCGATCCTGTGCAGTGCGGCGAAGAGTCAGGTCGGCGCAACGCTGTTGCTGGACTTCATTGCCGAGTATCTGCCGTCGCCGCTCGACGTCGGACCGGCGGAGGCAATTCAGGAAGCCGGCGGGAAGTCAACCAAGGTCTTCTGCGATGCCGGCAGCACAGCAGCCGCGCTGGTCTTCAAGACGATCTCAGAACAGCACGTCGGCGACCTTTCGTTCTTCCGCGTCTATGGCGGCAAGGTGACCGTCGGCGCCGATCTGCGTAACACTTCCCGCGGGACAACGGAGAAGATTGGGCAGATCTTTTCGGTCAGCGGCAAGAGCCGTAAGAACATCGACGAGGTTTCGGCCGGCGACATCGGAGCATTGGTCAAGTTGCGCGACACTCACACCGGGAATACGTTGTCGCAAGCCAAGGACGGGCTCATCCTTGGCGGCATCGACTTCCCGGATCCGGTTACCCGGACGGCAGTGGTGCCCCGCAACCGTGGCGACGAAGAGAAGATCTCCAACGCGCTCCACATTCTGGCGGAGGAGGATCCTTCGTTCAAGTTCCACTATGATCCTGAACTGGCGCAGTTGATCATCGAGGGTCAAGGGGAGTTGCATCTCTTGATCCTGCTCGAGCGGCTGAAGGAGCGATTCGGAGTGGAGGTCGATCAGGAGGATCCGAAGATCCCCTATCGCGAGACGATCCGCGCGACCGCTGAAGGGCAGGGCAAGTTCAAGAAGCAAACCGGCGGCCGGGGGCAGTTCGGGGACTGCTGGCTCAAACTTGAGCCACTCCCGCGAGGCGGCGCCTTCGAGTTTGTCGATGCGATCGTGGGCGGGGTGATCCCAGGCAAGTTCATACCGGCGGTCGAAAAGGGCGTCCGGGGAGCGATGACCGACGGCGTCATCTCCGGCTTTCCGGTAGTCGATGTGCGGGTGACAGTTTATGACGGCTCGTATCACACGGTCGATTCGTCGGAGAACTCGTTCAAGATCGCCGGATCGATGGGCTTCAAGAAGGTCTTTCAGGAGGCTCGTCCGGTCGTCCTCGAGCCGATCTACGACCTCGAGGTGCGGGTGCCGGAGGAGTATATGGGCGATGTGATGGGAGACGTCTCGTCGAAACGCGGCAAGATTCTGGGAATGGACCGCGACGGACGCTTTCAGGTGATCAAGGCCAAGGTGCCGCTGGGGGAACTGCACAAGTACTCGAGCACCCTGCGGTCGCTGACGGGCGGCCGGGGGCTGCACCGGCAGACCTTCTCGCATTACGAGGAGGTCCCGGGCGACATTCAGAAGAAGTTGATGGAAACCTACGAGGCGCGCCGCGCCAAGGGAGGGGAGGAAGAGTAGGCTGGATCGTCTATGGGCGCCGTGGCGGCTGGCCTACATCGAGTCCGCCAAAGACGATTCCGTTACCGATCGTCATTCCCGCGAAGGCGGGACTGGAACCGGGATGCAGCATGCGGACAATCCAGTACCGGGCGACTGCTTCCTTTGCGCAGGGGCGGCGAAAGGGGTTGATCGGGTGGCTTTGGTTGTCTATCGGGATGACCTTGCGGTCGTGATGATGAACATCTATCCCTATAACAACGGACATCTTTTGGTGGCTCCAGTGCGGCATATCGGAGAGTTGAGCCAAATGACCGCGGACGAAGCGCGGCACGTGAACGACGTCGTCCGCCGGGCAGTCGAGTGGCTGCAGGCGGCTTACCGGCCCGACGGCTTCAACCTCGGGATGAACCTCGGCCGGGTGGCGGGAGCCGGCCTGCCGGGGCACTTGCACATCCATATCGTCCCGCGCTGGAACGGAGATACCAACTTCATGCCGGTAACGGCCGCGACGAAAGTGCTCTCGGAGGCGCTCAAGGCGGGGTGGGAGAGGCTGAGGAAGGAGGCGGGGAAGTGAGGGAGCATACAATAATAAGGGGGGATGCACGTCAAATGTCGGAGGTTGCCGATGAGTCCGTGCATCTAATAATTACCTCGCCACCTTACTGGCAATTAAAGGATTATGGCACTACACCGGATGAAGGGCAAATAGGCTTCCATGATAGTTATGAAGATTATGTAAACAATCTTAATCATGTTTGGATGGAGTGCAATCGGGCGCTGCAACCGGGTTGTCGACTGTGCATCAATGTCGGCGATCAGTTCGCTAGATCGGTCTATTACGGACGCTATAAAGTCATTCCGATACGCACTGAAATTATCCGATTTTGCGAGACTATTGGCTTGGACTATATGGGTGCAATCATCTGGCAAAAGGTAACTACCACCAATACCACAGGTGGCGCTGCCGTGATGGGTTCGTTTCCCTATCCCCGCAATGGCATCGTTAAGATCGATTATGAATTCATCTTACTCTTCAAGAAGTTGGGAAAACTTCCAAAAGTAACACGTGAGCAAAAGGAAGCGTCGCGTTTGACGACGGAGGAGTGGAATCGCTATTTCGCGGGCCATTGGGATTTTCCCGGTGAGAAGCAGGCCAATCATATGGCGGCGTTTCCGTTGGAATTGCCATACAGGTTGATCAGGATGTTTTCATTTGTTGGTGAAACAGTGCTCGATCCTTTTCTTGGAAGCGGAACAACGACGCTGGCTGCGATGAAGGCTGATCGCAACAGTATTGGCTACGAGATAAGCGGCGATTACATCGAACGTGTCCGGCTGCGGCTGGAGGCCGAGGCGGGAGGTCTGTTGGAACTTTTGTCAGACCTGACTGTTCGAGTGGTCAAACCGTCAGATAGAAAAGTGGCATCAAATGTCGCTGAACTACCATATCGATTTACGGATGAGGTGGGATTAAGGCGAATAATCGATCCCAGGCGAAAGACATATGGTTCAAGAATAGCAGAAAGGTGAGGAGATGTTTATGAAGAAGGTGTCACTAACATTCACAGAAATGGCCGAATTGTTGGGGCAAGCCCCACCACATTTCCCTAAATATGTTACGCAGATTCTGAATCTTGCCAATCAAAACGCACAGGGAACACGTCCCAAAGTAGTTGGCAAGTTGGCAGATATTGTGCCGGAGTATGGTGGGCATAGCCTTCGGGAATGGGCAGAGTGGTATTTGGAGCGTTATCCAATGGCAATTGAGATGGCAGCGAAAAAGATCGAATCAATGGTAACAAACCTCAAAGATGCCATCGCGAGGATTGATGAGTCAATGATTCGTGTTTGGGTCGAGGATTTGGTAGTCGTAAAGTCCTTCGTCGGATTAAGTGCTTATCCGTAAATAACGCCTACTTTTCTGTAGGCAATGATGGCGCAAGCCAATTGCGCTAGGGCCACATAGCTTGCTGTTCTCTTCTCATAGCGAACCAACAGCTTTCTGA